>JACNFV010000064.1 GCA_014384445.1 Candidatus Nitrosopumilus sp.
GAGGGGGTTTAATGCTGAAAACCTAGCCAAAACTAACGAGATATTCACAAAGTCTCTCAATACTTTTGATAGTGGCCTAAAGGAATTTGGTAAATCAATGGATTCAATCACTAGAGAGTTATCTAGTGATGTAGAACAATCAAATACAAAGTCTCAATCAGAATCTAAGAAGAATCAAGAAAATCTAAAGGAACTATTTGGAGATTCTAAAGTCAAGTTATGGGATGATAAACCATTCAAACTCTAGAATTATCTAACCTATATTTCCACTCAGGCGTAAATATCTAACCTATATTTCCAGTCCAGTCATGATATCTTATATAATAGACTACCATATAGTATTTAGAAATGTTTGAACACATTAAGCAAAAAGCACTAGAGAATTATTCTCAAAAGACTATTGCTATCCAAGTTCGAGGAGGACATTTTGTATTAAAAAAACAAAATCGTTTGAATCTGAATTTGGAGAGTGTTTAATCTGAAAGTAGCTTCATCTTTTACTTGTGATCATGATATCTTATTTGATTTTCATACTCAGATTGGATCCCATTATAGAAGTAAAGTAATTCAATCTCTCATTAAACAATTCTTAGAAGATAAAAAAAGTGGCTCTGGAGTTTCCATTCTCCAGAGTCCAAAGTCAGTTTCCAACGAATCACCAAAGGAGACTAAACTATAATGTCTCTTATACAAATTAACCATAAAAGCTATCAAAAGGGAAAATTCTATTGTCCTATCTGTCATAACGAGTGCGGTATTGGTAGGCCAAAATCATTCAAGACTGTATTAGGTTTGATGATCCATATAGGTCAGAATCATACAATTCCACAAAAAACTTATCTCAAAATTAGAAAGTGTGCCCGAAAATATGATAAAGACAATCAAGGTAAGGTGTTTTTTGATTTACTGATTGACAAAGGAGTTCTTTTCTGATGGTTAATCTTGATAATGTTTTCAATTCTATTGAAGATTCTAAACAAATATCTAGAATCAATATGGATAAAGCGAAAACAAAAGTTGAGAAAGAATACTGGATAGGTGTTATCGGAGGTTTGCAAATTTGTAAACAGCATTTAGAACAGGAGATATTGAGATAAAATGACAGTAAAAGAATCTCATATAGAATTATTTAGAAAATATAATTTTAATTGTTTTCCAATTCCAATCAGAACCGACAATACTCCTAATCAAAAGAAAAAGGCAGGGGATTATAGATATAATTCTGATAAAACAGCATTTGATCAAGCCATAAGAGAGGATGAAAACTATGGAGTCTTACCCACTGAGGCAGGGTTAAACGCATGGGTTGATTTTGATGATAAAGAAGAATACAGATTTTTCGCAGAGTTAATGATTAAGGAAAAATATGTAGTGAGTGAGACTCCTCATGGATGGCATATTCCAGTAATTAATCTTGGAAGTAGTGCAACTAAAAAGAAACTACATAATTTTTCAATCAGAGACAAAGCACTCATTGAAATTCAAGGAACCAAAAGTTACGTTGTAGGTATTGGCTCAAAAATTGTAGATTCTGAGACAAAAGAAATTCTAGAATACAAAAGTGTAGGGGGGAAAAGATTATGGGATTTTCAAGGAAAATCTTTTGATACATTTGTTGAGTATATCTGTAATACTTGTAATGTTGAGGATAAGAAAAAAAGTAATACTTCACACTATCAGCATTTGAGAAATAAATTCAAAGAAAGAAAATTACCAACAAAAGGACAGTCTAATGATTACTTTATGCAAGCTGGAGTAGTTCTGTTAGATTTAGGCCGAAATTTAGAAGATGCTATTTCAGAAATTAAAATTGTTTTTGATGAATGGAAAGAATCAAAGTTTTACACTGGTCGTTTATGGAGTGATGAGGTTAAAAAAATTGAGGAGGTTTACGAAAATAAGGAAAAATACAGTTTAGGCTCTGGTAGAAAAAAAGGAGGAGGAGACTTTGATAGAGAGGGAGTAGTTGATTTTGTTTTAGAAAATAAAATAATTTATTCTCTAAAAGAAAAAGATGGCGATATTTTTGAAAATGAAAATGGATTCTTGGAAAGAATCAATGATACATTATCAGTTGAATTAAAGAAAAAATATAGGAATATGTCTGAGATGGATTACAAAGCTATCTTATTTTCATTAAGAAATTTGTCTCCAGATATCCCAAAGACAAATAAAAATCATATTCGTTTTCCTACTGGTTCATTTGACATTACAGTTAGAAAGTTAATTCAAACTGATGAATTAGCAGATATGGGATTTACACAGTATAATTATTTACCAAAAACAAAAGCCAATGAGCCAAAAGAATTTCTAAATTTCTTTAAAGATTACAGAGAATCTGATTTACCGAGAGTTAAGATGGCATTGAGGTCTGTATTGTCTGGTCATAAGGATTTTAGAATTACTTGGTTTCATGGAATTAGTAATGTAGGAAAGTCTTTGATTCTAACTGTTTTATCTAGAATACTTGGAGATGAATATGCTTTACAGGTTGATTGGAAGCTCTTTTTTGGAGACAGAGCTACAGAGTCAAAAGCCAATAATAAAAGAATGGTAGTTTTCTTAGACGTTCCTGATCATGAAATCAATGTAGCAGACATGAAAGGTAAGACTGGAGAAAGTCAGCAATTAGTAAGGGAATTTGGTAAAGCTGGAAAACAGCATGAGAATAAAGTGAAATATTTTGCTACTGCAAACAAACTTCCAGTAATCAAAGAAGATGATAAAAACGCCATGTTCACAAATAGACTTTCTTTATGTCGTAATACTAGAGAAAAACCATACATATTTGATCCTAACATGGAGGATAGAATAGTTGAGAATGAGGGGGAGAAAATACTATCCTATATTCTTAATTTATCTGATGAAGAATGTGCTTATGAAGAACAAAAAATCATTCAGAAAGAATGGGAGGAATTATCTGAACCTGAATTAAACTGGATTGAATCTAATTATACTGAGTCTGATGAAGAATCAGATAAGAAATCTGTAAGACAGATGTTACGAGAGTTTAATGAAACAGTTGATTACAAAAGAGATCCTAAAGGCTTCACTACTTCAATCAAAAAGCTAGGGTATTCAGAGTTTAATGGCGTTGTTAAATTCATTAAGATAAAACCAAAACCAATCGCCATATCTTCAAAAGAGCAAATACATCAAAAATCTATTTTCAAGATGCAAGATAATACCGATTAACCCCCCCATTATCATACAAGATTTACTACATACAGTATAGTATTTTTGATTCGTTTAATCCATCTTATCCAAAACTCAGACTACTTTTCAATATCACAGATTTAAAATATAATGTATAATTTTAAAATTATAGATTATATTTTAATTACTCTGTATGGAAACTAAGTCAAGGTTAAACAACAAACTAAGTAACATTTTGTATCTAATCTTTAGTTGTGACTAAAACAAAACAATTACTAAAACACAAACAAACTATGCTTGATAGCTTATAGTATATACACGACAGAATAAAACATGAATGATTATTCCTTTATTGTGAATTGGGAGTGTCTCTCATTGGGGGATATGTAATTGAAATCAGGTTATCTTCCCGATATAGTTTCAAAGTTTGGAAAATTATATGATTCCTATCGTAAACACATGGAATCTGGTAATTGGGTTGAGGCAAGTCTATCTTTACATTTAATGAATGGAGCTCTTGACATAAATTATAGAATACCAATCAGTACAAGACTTTGGGAAAGTAAAAGAGAATCTTGGAAACTTTGGGAATGTAATAACTGTACAACAACAGAAACAAGAATAATCAACAAGGGAGAGGATGATGAATCTTCAGAAGATGTAGAGATATCATCTAGTTTTGAAAAGAAAGATGTTAAAATATTTACAGAAAAATGCTCAGCTCAAGTCGCGATTTTATCTGGAAAGAAAAAAAGAGAAATGTGGATTTGTCCAAAATGTGAGAACATTACATCCGTTACATCAACTCTCAAAAGACTACAAAAACATGAAAATCCACATTATAGAGGGTGTATCTATGACGAACCAATCACGCCTAAAACTGGATTAATGAGAAATAGAGGAGCCTATCCTACAGCCATGAGAAAATGGTGTACAAGTTACGCTAAAGAATTAGAACACCGAATGATGATTTACAGGGTTGAGTATCAAAAAGCCCATCCTGATGAGGATTATGGTGATTACAAAGATGAGGGGGATAAATAATGGAAGTAGTAGAATATCTCAAACCCTTAGATCAGTCTAGGAAAAAAACTCCAAAACCAGTTATCATAAAATGGAAAGATGTCAAAATGGTTCGGAATCATTCGATTAGAGCAGTAGCCCATGAAATCAAAAATATGTCAGCAAATCAAGATTTTATATCAATTAATGTAATTGGTAAACAATCCACAGGTAAAACAGAACTTTGTAAAAATTTAGCTTGTTTGGTTCATCAAATGGCAGATGTTCCATACAATGTATTACATTTGGGAAAAGAAGAATTACTCAATTTAGAAGAAACAATGTCAAATCTAAAACCAACAAATCATATTCTGATTTTTGATGATATCGCTTTTCTTAGTGCAACAGCTAGTAAACAACAGATAGACCAAATTCAACAAGTTCTATCAGTGATTCGTCACTTGAAAGGAGGAAAAGATGTCAAAATCATTTTATTCAAATCCTTTCAGTACACCAAGGCGATTTCACCCTTCATGAGGCAAAATGACATGACGTTCATATCCTCAGTGGATGACAATGAAATGGATAATCTCATAACATTGTTAGGAAAAAAGAATCTTAGTAAAATAAATTTACTTAGAAAAATGCAAGTACAAGTTAAGATAGGGGAAAAAGACAAATCATATTTTCATTACCCTTTAGGAAATAAAGATAAAATGTATTTCAAATATCATGCAAAACATCCATTTTTACCATATCTGTATTACAATGGCTCATCATGTAGGATGGTAGTTTCATGTCTTAGAACTTTTCATACTCCAATATGTCAAGTCTGTGACAATCCAAAAGAATCAGATGAGACATCTAGGAATCTTGAGTTATTTGTAAATGACTTTACTACAAAGTTTGGAACAGAAAGAAATGCTAAATCAATAATCAAAATTATGATGATGCAAGCTGGAAAGAATTGTTACAATCCTAGAGTGGCTCAAGGAGTAAGATATGTTGAGAAATTCTTAGAAAAGAAACTATTATCCTTAGATGAACTAGCCAAAGTTTTCAATGTAGAGCCTACAAAGACTGTTTTACATCATTCCAAACAACCTGATTTTGAGGTAAAACCATAATGGAAACTGTCTGGATGTGTGGTTTCAAATGTGGGTTTAACTCGAATGAAGAAGAAACTGTAAAAAATCATCAAAATTTCGAGCATGGATTAAAATGTAAAATCTGTAAATTTGCCACTCTTGATTTTGAAGTCCTTGAAAGACACATGATAAATTTACATAATAAACCACTTACATCAAACTGTAAAATTTGTAATGAGGCTATTGATGGCTTGGATGAGTTTGATAAACATCTACAATATACACATGGCACTAATCATTGGGATCTTAATTTAGCTTCTAAGGATATCAAACGAAAATTAAAAGACATGGAGGATGAGGTGAATTGAAAATCACACTTGGTATAATCAAAGAAATTCAGATAACTCATTTAATGAAAACAAGTATTGAGAATTTAACAAAATTAGAGGCAATAACTCAAGATCCTAAACTATTCTGGAATAGTGGTATTTTATTTTCTATTTCTGAATATGATACTGATGAATCAAGTATTAGAGATAGAAACGGTGTTTGGATTATAGAATCATTACATTATGCTTTTTGTGATGAATTAATAACAGAATCATCTTGGAATGGATACAAAGTAGAAGTAAATGATCTAAGTAATCACAGTACGTTTTCACCATTATTCCAATCATTAAAGGAGAATAATCTTGAATAAAATTTCTATCATTAGTTCAATCTATGGATTCTTTCTAAACTATCTGTTAAGGAGAAATACAAAATGAATAAGATTTGTAGGAATTGTAATTCTGAGATGACTTTCTTAGAGGTAAAATACGCTAGGATGTTTAGATGTTTCAAGTGCAATATTTCCATTCCATTAAACAAAGACCTAGAGCCAATTTTTGAGGATGAAATATGACACAATATTATAAAAAAACTGGAGCCATTGGACTTACTAGTTGCAAATCAATAGTAGAGTCTCATGGCGGAAAGATTTTTGCTA
>JACNFV010000036.1 GCA_014384445.1 Candidatus Nitrosopumilus sp.
ATGAAAAGTGGATCGGTTGGAAAGGAAAAGTATTGTTTGATGAAAATACAGAAGAAGGCATCAAGGGCAGAAACTATGCTTACAAACCTATTTCAGTCAATGATAAAGTCAGCATAGGTCAATCACACGTGGTGGAAATTACAAACGCCACTAGAAAAAGACTAATTGGTAAGATCGCAAGCTAAATTTTTTCGATCTAAAATTTGATAAAAAAAACGTCAGAAGGTTTTTTATGTAAATCACAGAATAAGATTAGAATGAGTTTTCAGATAAAACAACCAATTTTAGTGATAGGCTTAGGGGGCGTAGGCTCAAAATTAGCAAATGATGCAAAAAACACCCTAAACTCAGATTGCTTAATGATCAGTAATGATTCAAAAGATTTCTCATCAGAAAATGAGTCAATTCATGTTTCAACGGATTCAATAATTAATCCATCAGTTCAATTAATCAGAGGTTCAACTTACAAATTATCAAAAGAAATAAAATCTAAAATTTCACAATATTCAACCATTGTATTGATGGGCAATTTAGCTGGAAAAGCAGGCGCTGCAATAGCACCAGTGGTTTCTGAAATGTGTAAAGAAACAGACAAAGGCTTAATTTCATTTGTAGTAATGCCATTCAAATATGAAAAAGAAAGAATTTTCAATTCAGGGGTATCTTTGAAAAGGGTTAGAGAAAATTCGCAATGCACAATTGTATTAGATAACGATTCATTACTTGATAGCAATCCAGATTTGACTCCTAAAGCATGTTACAGCATTGCAAACTCTGCAATAATGCACGTAGTAAAATCACTTGAGTCATCAAAAATTTCTTCTGAAATAAATATTCTAACTACGAGTAAAGATGGACAAAGTATGGAAGACTCGCTAAGGGATTCATTAAAAATGCTTTATGAAAATGCACCGCCAAATGCAATAAAAAGTTCAATATTATACGTGTCAGGAGGAGACAACATGCCAGTAGGAGTAATTAATTCAATTAAAAATATCACAGGCGGAATTACAAATGAATCAAATTCTAAAATAGAAATGACATCATCAGATACATCCAAAGTTATAATGCTATCATCAGTTCAAGGAATGACAAAATTTGACAAGTATGATCCATTAGGAATGATCCCACAAGAACAAACATTGGATTGGGGCATGCCAGATTGCAGCATAGATTGTAAATTAGACATACATCAATTAGAATAAGAAAATATTCACCAGATATAATTAATTTAGAAATTTAAAATGATGATTTTATTTTTAGTTGAATACAGAATTATCATCTTTAGAATCAGACTCCACTATTGCTTTAATTTGAGAAGTGTCAGAACAATTTTTTTTAAATCCAACATTATGTTCTAAAATTCTAACCATACCATATCGTCTGTAACCAGAGATAGAGTCATCATATTCTCTCTCATGTTTAGTTAAAACTACGGCTTTTACTTTTTTATCACATGTCTTGCAATAAACAAAAATTTCCATCATGGTTACTTTCACTAGATAAAACATCAACTTAAGATTTAGCAAATCAGCAAACCTAGTGATAAACAACAAGGAAACGATGGAAAATAAAACATCCATTACCCTCTATCATCCAAGTCTGCAAATGACAGTATTTTCTTGTTAAATTATTTATGTCAAAAAAATATTTAAGTTTTATCTATACTTCTTTAGCTGGTGTTTCTTCTTTAACAGCATCTGCTTTAGATTCAACTTCTTTTGTTTCTTTTTCAGGTGTTGTAGTAGTTTCAACATCATCTGTGAATAGTGAAACAAGAACATATCCCTCGTCAGTTTTACTCATTCTGACTTTTATTTTTCTTGGAGGACTGCGAACACCTTTAGACCAAATGTATCGAGCCAGTTCTTCATCAATTTTAATAGTTTCAATTTTCATATGATGTCTAGCAAATTCTCTAATCATGTTAATAGCCCGAACAGCACGATGTTGTGATTGTGAAAGTTTTACCTTGCCTAATGGAATTGTATAAACACGTTCTAATTCTTGGGACAATTATCCTACCTCCACATCAGTAGATCTCCAAGCCCTTCTTTTAGGATTGGTTCTAACAGTTCTATTAGTTCTAAGAATGATCCAAGCTGGTACTGCAGATGTTTGTTTAGTCTTTTTTAACAAACGAATTTTTCTTGGAGAAGATTTTCGTGCAGCCATAGATTGTCAGGCACGAAGAGCTCTTTTTAAATGAATCTCAGGATTTCAGAATATTCTCAATTTGTCGAAGTATTCTAGCAGACGCACCCCACACAATTTGGCTTTGATATTCAAAAGTATACATTCCATCTACAGGGTTATGTGTTGGATCGGAATCATTCATCATTGTTTCTAATAAAGGGTTTAAAGGAATATGAAAAATTTTTTCAACTTCAGAATTGGGCACAAGTAAAGGAATTTCATCCAATACGCACACAAAAGGTAAAATCAGAAAACCAGAATTCAGCGTTTTTACAGGATCTAATTGACCCAGTATTTGATCCCTACAAATATGAAGTCCAATTTCCTCACGAGTTTCACGTAATGTAGTTTCTAAAAGATCAGTATCGATAGGATCAAATTTTCCACCAGGAAATGAAATTTCACCTGCATGCAATTTCATACTTTGTGGTTTTTCAGTCATTATGATTTTTGGAGATGAATCATAAATTACAACAAGTACAGATGCCAACCGATAACCAACAGTATCTTTAATCTCCGGAACTATCGAAGTAGAAAGAACAGATTTTAAATCATCTAACAACGTACCATATCCATCATAATTATACAAGGAGTTTAGTATTCAAAGGTTTTAACCAAGTAAAGAAAAAATGAAAATATGACAATTAGGTATGAAGCAAATCCACCTAAAATATTACCAGACGTAAATACAGATGAGTCAATAATAAAATTTATTGAAAAAATGAAAATAATTTCAAAAAAATGTGATGCAATTCACATTACAGAAAATGTATTAGGATATGAAAGAGTGTCACCAATAAAAATTGGAAAAATTATTAAAAAAGAAATTCCAAATATTCCAATTACAGTCAGCTTAAGAGTCAGAGACAAAACTGAAAAAGAAATTATAAAATTTGTAGATACATGCGTTTCAATAGGATTTACAGGAATTTTGATACTAATGGGGGACCCCTCACAATCAGGAGCACCAGATTCAGGTCAAGTTTCAAGTTCAGTAGTCAGCATGTTAAAAGAAAAAGGGTACAGCACAAAGATTGAGATATATCTTTCAATTTCAAATAAACCAAATTTTTCAAAAATTGGAAAAAAAATCAAAGCAAATCCTAAAGGATTCATGACTCAGGTTGTTCAAAACATAGAGCAAGTTAAAAATCTTGCAAATAATCTAAAAAAATTTTTAATAATTCCAATTATTTTATTTCCATCTGAGAAAAATCAAAAAGCAGCAGACTTTCTAAGATTGAACTTGTCAGAGTACGGTAAAGAATTTGATAAATTTGTAAAAGAAGCACATAGAATTACCGGAGACGTATTGATCACATCACCAAATGATTTTAAGGGTTTAAACGAATATTTAAAAAATAATTTTTAATTAAATTACAAAATATTTAGCATCAGGGTGATGAATGACTATTGCGGCAGTAGATTGCTCAGGAATAATTTGTCCAGATTCAGTTAGAGTCATTCCAGATTTTTCAGGTTCTAAAAGTTTCCAAAGTAAATGGTGTTGGGAAACATCAGGGCAACTAGGAAATCCCCAACTATATCGGAGTCCACTCTTTTCTAAATTTAATTCAGATTTTATTTTTTGATTAATCCATTGAGCTAAAGCTTCTGCAAGTTCAACTGCTAATCCGTGCAAATAATATGCGTCAGTGTATTTATCATCATCATTCCAAGTTTCCAAAATATCAGAAACCTTAGCTCCAACAGTTACAGATTGAAATGCAACCACATCATCATTACCAAAATAATCAGTTAGACACAGATGTTCAGGCTTAGTAGAACGTGGAAAATCAAACTCTACATCATCACCAGAAGGATTTTCAACTAATAATTTTTGGCCATTATTATGACATTTAAAATATCCATACACAACTTCAGGTTCAATTAATTTATCACGAATTATTCTAATTTTCCATTCAGTGAGCAATTGTTCATGTTCTTCTTCAGATTCAGCACCAGCTTTTCCCCTTAAGCCCCATGATAATTTGAATAGAGATTTTTTATCAATCATAGTCCAGACTTCTTTCATGTTTATTTGATCTAATTTTAGACGAATAGGTTTTCCAACAATTGAAGGCACATGTGCCTTAACAGGTACGATATTACTTCTAGGAAGAGTAGAAGGATCAACAACGGCGTTGGATTTTTCTTTCCAATTTTCTAATTTATTTTTCCATTCAGCTAAAAGTTTCGGTTTATCATCGGAAACTAAAGTATCCATTGTTTTAAGACCTTCAAACATAGTATTACAATAAAACACACCAGGATCATAGATTCCACCATCCTTTGCAATTCGATTAATGTAGTTGCTGTTAATGGCAGCACCTCCACAAAGAATTGGAACGGTCATGTTATTTTTTCGTGCATGCTCTACAAAAAATTGCATTTGTTTAGAAGTTGAAACTAGTAACGCAGATAAGCCTATAGCGTCAGGTTTTACCTCGTCAATTTTTTCTAAGAATTTTTGCAATGTAACTTGTTTTCCTAAATCATATACAGAATACCCATTGTTTTGAAAAATAGTTTTTACCAAATTCTTACCAATGTCGTGAACGTCACCATACACAGTTCCTAAAACAAGTTTTCCTTTACTAGTTCCTTCTTCTTTAAGCAAATATTTTTCAAGCTCACCAACAGATACTTTCATACATTCAGCTGATTTTAGAACAAAAGGCAAAATTAATTCTCCAGATCCAAATTTATCGCCAACCTCCTTCATAGCTGGAAGCAAGTCTTCATTGAGAGTCTTTATGGCACTAGGATGAGTTACATCCTTAGGAAGATCCAAAGATAAAATTCCATCAGTATTTTTAATTAAATCAGTTTTGCCAAGTTTATCAGCAATTGCACAGACAACATCATTTTGAATTCCATCTTTAAGCCTATTTACAATTCTAAAATTCGCACGTTTTCCAGGAGGCCACGTAGGATCAACATCAACTTTTTTTGAGGCAGTTGTACTTTTTGTACCTACATTTTCAAAATAAGAAATTAAATCAGATAGTGCATCAGGGTGAGTGTTAAAAATTAAATCCTCAGCAAGTTTTTTTTCTTTTATGTCAATTTCACCATAAGGAATAATTTCTTTAGCATTGACGATAGCTGAATCAAGTCCAATTTTTACAGCATGGTATAAAAATACAGAATTGAGAACTTTTCTAGCATAAGGCATCAATCCAAAGCTAATGTTACTAAGACCCAAAGTTGTAAAACAATCAGGAAATTTTTCTTTAACAAGTTTGATTCCATCTAAAGTATTTTTACCAGCATCAAGAAATTCATCCTCACCGGTTGCTAAAGTAAAAGTAAGAACATCGAAAATAAATTGTTCAATTTTTAATCCGTAATTTTTTCCAGTTTCATAAAGTAATTCAGCAGTTTCAACTTTTTGGGCAGATGTCTTAGCCATACCATTAGGTCCAATACACAAAGCTATTGCAGGCAATCCATATTTTGCCATTATCGGAGCTAATTTTTCAAATTTACTGCCGTCACCTTCTAAATTTATAGAATTAATTATAGGCCTGCCAGGTATTTGAGTTACACAAGATTCAATCACATCAGGATCAGTAGAATCAATTACTAAAGGTGCATCAATTTCTAAACTTAATTTTTTTACTAAAGTTAACATAAATTCACGTTCATCAGAACGTTCAGTTGTAGCAACACAAACATCCAGACAGTGTGCACCGTCTTCTGCCTGATTTCTTGCCAAGTCAACTAACCCATCAAAATCATCAGCAAGAACTAATTTTTTGGCTCTACGGGAACCTTGTGTGTTAAGGCGTTCTCCAATAATCAGAGGTGCAGGAAGTTGTTTCAAATCAACTGCTTTTAATGCAGAACTTACCCTAGGAACAGCCATATTCTAAACTCACATCAGTTTTTGTAAATACTTTACTACGATGACAGATAAACCAAATTAACTGTGGATAGAACTAGCTTTTTCATCAATTACTTTTCTTAAAGATTTGATGTGATCAGGGTTAGTACCACAACATCCACC
>JACNFV010000043.1 GCA_014384445.1 Candidatus Nitrosopumilus sp.
GAGAAGGCGAACAACATCCAGGAGTTTCTTTTACAAATAAACAAAGAATTCAGATTGCATGGATGTTAGATTATTTCGGAGTAGATCAAATAGAAATTTCACCGATAGTATCAAATGATCATAAGGAAGCAACTAAAACAATTATCAAACAGGGACTAACAGCAGACATTGTATCACACGGACGTGCACTTAAGGAAGACATTGATACATCATTAGACTGTGATGCAAAATGGTGTGCAGCATATTTAGGAATTTCAGACATACATCTAAAAGACAAATTACGAATATCCAGAGAAGAAGCTTTGAGAAGGGCAGTAGAAACAGTAGAGTATGCAAAGTCTCATGGATTAAAAATTAGATTTACAGTAGAAGATGGAAGTAGAGCAGAACCAGAATTTTTACTAACTGTATGTAAGGCAATTGAAGAAGCAGGTGTAGACAGAATTAGTTTACCAGATACAGTTGGAATTTTACGTCCAATTGGAATGTATAATTTTGTAAAAAAAGTTAGAGAAGTTGTAGATGTTCCACTGGACGCACATGTTCATAACGACATCGGTTTTGCAGTAGCAAATGCATTTTCAGCATGTGATGCAGGGGTTGATCAAATTCATACCACTATTGACGGAATAGGAGAAAGAACAGGCATACCAGCACTTGCAGAGGTTGCAGTAGCACTAACTTACCTGTACAAATCTCCAAACGATTTTAGATTAGATATGCTATTAGATTTATCAAAATTAATTGAAGATTATACAGGAATCAAACCATATGATTCAAAACCAATTGTAGGTACATCAGCATATAAACACAAAGCAGGTACACATCTTGCGGCAATTTTAAAAAATCCAGCAGCTTACGAACCAATACCACCAAGAGCTGTGGGAAATAGAAGAAGAATAGTATTTGGAGAATTGGCAGGAAAAACAGGTGCAGCCTACTTGATGTCATTACTAGGATTAGAAAAGGATGATTTAGGTGCAAAAGCAGTGGCAGCAGGGCTAAAAAATCTAAGAATGGGTGATCTTATAGAAATCCCACTCGAAGATAGACTTGAAAAAAAGATAATCGAAGATAAATAAAGAGGAAAAAAGAGTAAGAAATATGTCAAAATGTGAAGAATGTGATGCAGATATATCCTTACCAAGTGATGCACTTGAAGGCGAAATTGTAACATGTCCAGAATGTGGCGCAAGTTTTGAATTAGCAAAAAGCTCAGAAGGTTTCGATCTAAAGCCAGCCCAAACAGTTGGTGAGGATTGGGGACAGTGACCGATGTTACAATTCTTTATGATTCCATACGTTGGGAAGAAAAATCTCTTTTAGAAGCAGGTAAAAAAAAGAACATCGACATACAGATGGTAGATTGTAAAAAACTAGCATTAGATTTAGAAAAAAAGCCTGAAGACTATGGAGTAGTTATTCAAAGATGTGTAAGCTATTATAGAAATTTACACTCAACTGCAGCTCTTGAAGGATTAGGAGTTAAGGTAATCAATTGTTTAAACACAGGAGTTTTTGCAGGAAATAAATTATTCACACATATGTTACTAAAGAAATTCGGAGTTCCAACACCAGATGCCACAGTTGCATTTTCTAAGGATGCAGCTTTAGAAGCATTAGAAACAAACGGATATCCAAAAGTAATAAAACCAACAGTAGGTAGTTGGGGAAGATTAATTTCAAAATTAAATGATAAAGAATCAGCTGAAGGAATAATTGAAAGTAGAGAAACAATGTATCCGATTTATCAAATTCATTACTTGGAAGAATTTGTCAAAAGACCACCACGAGATATTAGAGCAATTATGGTAGGAGATAAAATAGTGGCGGCCATATACAGAAATTCAGAACATTGGAAAACAAACATGGCATTAGGCGGAACTGCGGAACCGTGCAAAGTAACACAAGAAATGGAAGAAATGTGTATCAAAGCAAAAAATGCAGTTCAAGGAGATATTGTAGGTGTAGATTTAATGGAAAGTGAAGAAAAAGGGCTTGTCGTTCATGAAGTTAACAACACAACAGAGTACAAAAATACTGTAAGAGTATGTGATGTAGACATACCATCTCTAATGCTAGATTATGCACTAAAAGTAGAAAGATAAAATTGGACAATCATTTTACAGTAACCCCAAAGTTTGCAACAAAGATGTTAGAAAAAGCACTTCAATTGTACACACCGTCACTTAGTGAAAAACCAATGGCCGAATTTTTAGCTGATAAGTGTGATGATTTAGGATTTGAAGATATACAAATTGACGAAGTAGGAAATGTTATTGCAAAAAAAGGGACAGGATCACCGCGAATAATGTTATGTGGTCACATGGATGTGGTTCCAGGAAAAGTAAAAGTTAGAACAGAAGGTGATTCACTGTATGGTCGTGGGGCATCAGATGCAAAAGCACCATTAATGGCAATGTTATTTGCTGCAGCATCAATTGAAAAAAATCAAGGGACAGTAATTTTTGTAGGGGCGGTGGATGAAGAAGGAAATGCCATAGGGATTAAAAATATCGTAAAAAAAGAAATGAACATTGACTATGCAGTATTTGGAGAACCAAGCGGGATTAAACAAGTAACAATTGCATACAAAGGTAGATTAGCAATTAATCTGAAAATTAGCGTTCCAGACAGTTCACATGCAAGTGCACCATGGCTTTCAAAAAATGCAATTGAAGAATCAATAATATTTGTAAAAGAATTAAAAGAAAAATTGGAAGCAGATCAAGATGGAAAAACTAAATCAATGCGGTTAACCGCAACCATTACTGAAATCAAGGGTGGGACAAGTCACAACATAACACCAAAAGAATGTGAAACTCTTTTTGACATAAGAATTCCAGTAGATATGAATTGTAAAACAATTGAACAAAAAATCGCAACTTTGGTTAAAGAAATATCTCAAAATAGAGAAGTTGAAGCATTTTATTCAATTTTAGATGAAACTGAACCATTTGAAGCACCACATAATTCAGCATTAGTTAGAGCATTTACACTAGGAATAATACAAGTAGTGAAATCCAGACCGACTTTAGTTAGAAAAACAGGTACAGGAGACATGAATGTTTTAGGCAGTCAATGGAAAATTCCAGTTGTAACGTATGGTCCAGGGGATCCACATGAAGCTCATACAATAGATGAAAAGGTTTCAATTGAGGAGTATCTAAAAGGTATAGAAATTCTCAAAGCAACTTTACAGCATTTAAAAAGACTTCATGATAAAAAATTACAATAATGTTATCGTTTGTGGGTCTAGGAATTTCAGGATTTGAGTCCATTCCAGTTAAAGGGTTAGAAATAATATCAAATGCAGATATAGTATATCTTGAACAATTTACCAGTCCCATTGGAAAATCAGATGTAGATAAAATTGAAAATGCAATAAAAGGGGAATTCATACCTGCAAAAAGATGGTTAGTGGAAGACGGTAAGGAAATCTTAGAAAAGTCAAAAGAAAAAAACGTAGTTTTACTAGCATACGGTGATCCATATATTGCAACGACACATATCGAATTACGAGCAAGGGCAATTGAATTAAAAATAGAAACACGGTCCATACATGCATCATCATCACTAACATCCATGATAGGAGAGTGCGGTTTACATTTTTACAAAGTTGGAAAAATTGCAACCATAATGAGTGAAATGAAATCACTCACATATCCATACTATGTAATTTATAAAAACATCATAGAAGATAATCACACAGTATTATTATTAGAATATAATCAAAACAAAGATTTTTTCTTAGATCCTAAAGATGCACTAAAAGGATTACTAGAAACAGAAGAAGGACAAGGAAGAAAAGTTCTTACAGAATCAAGTTATGTCATAGTTGCTTCAAGAATTGGTTTTAAAGATCAGGCAATAGTTTCAGGTAAAATATCCAGTCTAGCAAAAATAGATTTTGGAAAACCACCCCACACAGTAATTATTCCAGGAAGATTACATTTTACAGAATCAGATGCGCTCAAATTATTTGGTCAGTGTATAGATGAACCATTCGATAATTCTGAAAAAACAGAAAAAATTTCAAAGCAAATGATGAAAAAATATGTTCCGATGGTAAGAGAAGCTCTAGAAGAAATCATACCATATTATAAAAATCAAAAAGAATTCAAAGTGATTTTAGAGAATGCAGAATTGTACATTGAGCAGGCAGAGATATTTCTAGATGAAGGTCGAGATGAAAATGCAATTTTGAGCATAGGGTATGCAGACGGACTAGTTGATGCGTTAAGATTGGCAAAAGGCCTCGAATTTAAAATGTAAAATTATCAATAAATTAAAGAATAGGTCAAAAGGTACAAAGAATATTGAAATTAATTGAAAAAACAATTCTCTCGACAATGTATGTGTGTGAAATTAATGAAAAAAATCCTACAGACATAATTAAGAAAAAATGCATGTTGCCAGACAATCAATTTAATGATAAAATCAAAGAATTAATTGAAAAAAATATGGTAAATGAGGATAGAATCACACTTACAGAAATGGGAAGAGATTCATTACGCATAGTGTTAGCAGGAGGGGTTTTTGATATTATTCATCCAGGACACATTCACACATTAAATGCTGCAAAATTACTAGGGGATGTTTTAGTTGTGGTTGTGGCAACGGACAATACTGCAGTTAAAATGAAAAAAAGAACTCCAATACACAGTCAAGAGCAAAGACAAGAATTAGTGAACTCCTTAGAAGTGGTGGATCTTTGTTTGATTGGGCAAGAAAACGATATTTTTAAAACAGTAAATCATGTTAAACCACAAATCATTGCATTAGGATATGATCAAATTCATCAAGAGAGATACATTACAGAAGGGTGTAAAAAAATTAAATTAAATGCAAAGGTTGCTAGATTACAATCACCAATGCCAGAAAGTTCTAGTTCTAAAATTGAAAAAGAATACGGGGAATCAATCCATGGAATCTAAGAATTAATTTCAATTTTAATTGAGACTTTGGAACCGTCTTTGAATTTACTATTTTTACGCAAACAAACTTTTGAGATTAATTCAATTACAGAATCATCATGATGAGTACGCTCAAGTACGATCAACTGACAATTAATTGTATTATTTAATTTGGCTGAAAAACATTTTACCCAACCATATGTTCGCTTGCCATCAGAAAAGCTTTTAATTTTAATCCCATCTAAAGTTTCAAATTGTTTAATGGATTCTTGATGAATTTTTTGATCCAGTCTAACATTAAAGGTTCCAGGAAATGGAACGTAGCCAATTTTAGATTTGAATTGTTTGGTATAACCTTTCAACCCCATATAGTATGCACCTTCACCCATTCCCGAAATTAAAGTACCTTTAAGATCAACGTGAGAGGGTGAAGAATCTAAGCTTTTTTGTAAAGTAGAAGATAGTTTTACTATCTCAGAAAAACCCTTACTGGTAATTTTTACTGAAATTTTTCTTCCAGTAATTATTCGTGTAATGAATTTATTTTGTTCTAGTTCAAGTAAATGTTTAGATGCTGCTTGTTGTGATTTATGAATATTTTTTCCTAAAGAAGAAGTTGTGATAGTTACATAATTGTATTTTGCTCCTTTAGATAATAAATAAGAGAGAGTTAAGAGGTGCTGAATTTTTAGTTCAGTCATCTAAAATCCTAAGATACGCCTAAGTCAGCGAATGTTTTTAGTGTCATGCCATCAGAATTAGAAAGTTTTGCAACTCTATGTCCAACTACACATTCAATACCAGCATTTTTTGCACCTTCTAAAAGTCTCTTTGTAATGATACCATCTAACAAAAGATATTTGATACCAGATTGTGAGGATAGTTTGCTAACTACTTCACTTATTGGAACTTTAAAAATTTCATTTTGATCACCATCCAATGCAATAGCTTCAAGGGTTTCATTGAGATTTGGAAAAACTTTGGTAGCTACATCTGTAATAGATTTATCATCTTCACTTACAAATTTTGGTGCAGGTTTACCATTTTTAATTTCATCAGCAATAGGTCTTAGAATTTCATCTAATCTTTGAGGAGTTAATTCTTCTACTTCAACACCAGTATCTGCTTGTAATTCATAATCAAGTGTGACAACAGATTTGAGTTCCTTAAGAATAAAACCACCGGCTCTATCGCCATCAATAAAAGCAACAACAGTATCTTTTTCAGAACATAATTCTTTAATTGATTCATCAATT
>JACNFV010000034.1 GCA_014384445.1 Candidatus Nitrosopumilus sp.
TTAGTCCAAAAATGTTAAAAAGAATGAAACAAGAATATGTAGAATGTCCAGTTATCAAAGAAGATATTCAATTTGTACAGTGTTTCATATGTCCGAATTTTCAAAGCAGGGTTATGGGCGAAGTGTTATGCAAAGGCGAACCACTCAAATAATATAATAAATTTTAAAAAAATTCACGAAAGGCTCATTAGTTAAATTAATTCTCAAACAATTGGTTTGGGGAAACAAAACGTAGGAATTACAGTTTCAAAAGAAGAAGATTTTAGTGAATGGTATACGCAAGTAGTCTTAAAGGCAAAACTTGCAGATTACGCACCAGTTAAAGGATTGATTGTTCTCAGACCTGATGGATATTCAATCTGGGAGTCATTAAGAACCACATTTGATAAAAAATTTGCGCGTAACGGAATCAGAAATGGATTTTTGCCAATATTAATTCCAGAGTCATTATTAGGAAAAGAACAAAAGCATTTTGCAGGTTTTAACCCAGAAGTATTTTGGGTGACGCATTCAGGCACCAATGAGATAGGAGATAGATTGGCATTAAGACCAACATCAGAAACATTGGCATATACATTATATTCAAAATGGATTCAAAGTTGGAGAGACTTACCACTAAAAATGAATTTCTGGAATACAGCGTTAAGAGCTGAAATTAAAGCAACAAAACCATTTCTTAGGACATCAGAATTCCTATGGCAAGAAGGACATACAGTGCATTCAACAAAAGAAGAAGCTGAAAAAGAAGTAATAAAAATTTTAGATATTTATAAAAATACAGTAGAAGAGGAGCTTGCAATCCCAGTAAGTACAGGAAAGAAAAGTGAAAAAGAAAAATTTGTGGGTGCCATATACACAACAACTATGGAATCAATAATGCCAGATGGAAAAGCACTGCAAATGGGTACATCACATTTCTTGGGACAAAATTTTTCAAAACCATTTGAGGTTAAATTTGCAGATAAAGACAACGTAGAACATTTTGCATGGCAAACATCATGGGGAGTATCTTGGAGATTAATCGGTGCAATGATAATGATTCACGGGGACGACAAAGGTTTGGTATTACCACCAAAAGTAGCTCCAATGCAAGTAGTAATTGTGCCAATTTACAAAAATGATGAGGGTAAAAATAGCGTATTACCTAAAGTGGAAGAAATTCAAAACGAATTGGAATCAAAAGACATCAGAGTTCATGTTGATGACAGAGAAGGAATGTCACCAGGGTACAAATTTAATGACTGGGAATTAAAAGGGGTTCCTTTACGAATAGAAATAGGACCTAAAGATATAGAGAATCAAAACATTGTTGTTGCAAAAAGATACAATTTAGAAAAAATAAGTTTGGCCTTTACTGAAATTGAAAAGATACCAATAATTTTAGATGAAATTCAAACGCAGATGTTAAAAAATGCCAAAGAACAAACAGAAAATATCACACTAAATATTTCCGATTATTCAGAATTTAAATCAAAAATAGAAAAAGGAGGATTCTTCAATTCCCCATGGTGTGGAAAAGTAGAATGTGAAGATAAGATCAAAGAAGAGACAGGTGCAGAAATCAGAGTAATACCATTTGGCAGTGAAAACATCAATCAAAAGTGCATTTACTGTAATGAGCAGAGCGTATCAACCCCCATTTTTGCAAGAGGGTACTAGTAGTAATTTAGCCGCAACATAGTAATACAAAAAAAATATTTTTCAAGCATGACATCTAACCTAGAATTACAAGAAAACAGAACATTGGTAGAACAATTTAGAGAAACTAGGAGTCGAACATTAGAACTAGTAAAAAATTTAAAAAAAGACGATTTTGTAGTTCAAACCGCATCATACATGAGTCCGCCTAAATGGCACATTGGCCATGTAAGTTGGATTTATGAAGCAATAATGAGTAAATTAGATAAAAATTATGAATTTCATTCAAAAGAATTCTCAGAATATTTGAATTCATATTATCAGCAATTTGGAGTTCCGCATGATAAAAAATTAAGAGGAATTACATCAAGACCAACGGTTGATGAAATTTTTCAATATTTTAATACAATCAATCAAAAAGTAGAAAAATTTATCGGATCCCGAGAACTAAGTGAAGATGAAAAAAAGTTAATTGTTATTGGATTTCATCATGAATGTCAACATCAAGAATTGTTAGTATATGATTTACAGCATCTTCTTGCAGAACAATATCTACCAGTAAGAAAAAATAAAATTGCAAAGCAGCAAGAAAAACAAAAAGAATTTGTGGAGATAAATGGCGGCCTATACACTATGGGATACAACGGAAAAAATTATTGTTACGATATTGAATTACCAGAACATAAAACATATCTCAAGAATTTTAAAATGGGAATTTTTCCAATAACCAATCAAGAATATTTAGAATTTATGAATGATGGAGGATATGAAACTTACAAATATTGGCTGTCAGACGGATGGGAAAAAGTAAAATCAAATAAATGGGATTCACCAATGTACTGGGAAAAAGTTAATGATGAATGGCATGTAAGAGATTTCTTAGGAATTAGAAAAATTAATCCAAATGAACCAGTATCTCATGTAAGCTACTATGAGGCAGATGCATATTGTAAATGGGCAGGAAAAAGACTACCCACAGAAGCAGAATGGGAAAAAGCATCTTGTTGGAATGAAGAAAAACAGGAAAAAACAGTATTTCCATGGGGAAACGAAAGCCCAACAGAAGAAAAATGTAATTTGTTAGAATCACATCATTGGGGATGTACAGAAGTAGGAACATATCCAAATGGGGCTAGTCCATCAGGATGTCAACAAATGATTGGGGATGTATGGGAATGGACTAGTTCAGAATTTATGGGCTATCCAGGATTCAAATCAGGATTTGATGAGTATAATGATAAGTGGTTTACAAATCAAAAAGTTTTGAGAGGAGGATCATTTGGAACTCCAAAAATGTCAATTAGAGGAAGTTATAGAAATTTCTTCAGATTAGATGAAAGATGGTTATTTTCAGGATTCAGATGTGTAGAAGATATTTAATTTTTTGAAACTAATGTTAACGAAAAATATTTTTTATCGTCCAACCACATGTTTTTAATTTCAAATCCAATGTCACACAGCAAGGTCTTAATTTGAGACGGATTATATTTATGAGAATATTCAGTATGAATTAATTCACCCTCATCTAAATTTAAAGATAAATTAGATTTTTTGATTATTATAGATTGAGATGTTAGGGATTTTAAATTCATTTCAATTCGTTGATCATTTTCATTGTATACAGAATAATGTGAAAAATTACTAATAATAAAATCAGCATCAAGTTCATCATTAATCCGAGACAGAACATTGAGATTAAATTTTGCAGTTATACCTTGAGAATCATCGTATGCAGATTCTAGAATTTTTTCATCCTTGACCAAATCTAAACCAATTAAAAAAAGATCACCTTGCTTCATGGTAGAAAATATTTTTTTTAAAAAAATCTTTCCATCTTCAGGTGAAAAATTACCAAAACTAGAACCAAGAAAAATAATAAGATTTTGCTTATCATCATAATTTTGAAGAAATTCCAAACCGCCTTCATACGTATCAATTATACCAGTAATGTTCAAGGTAGGATAGTCCTTCAATAATTGCTCAGAACTTTCAGTGAGAATTTCAGATATATCTATAGGAAAATATTCAGTATTAGCGTGTAATTTAGTAAAAACATCGAGAATTAATCGAGTTTTAACAGATGCGCCACTTCCAAGTTCAACCAAACGAACATTTTCGTTAAGATAGGGCGGTAAATCATGTTCCAGTTTTTTTAAAATGCTAATTTCAGTTCTGGTCGGATAGTATTCAGGGACTGAACAAATGGATTCAAATAAATTTGAACCTTTTTTATCATAGAAAAATTTAGGACTGATAAATTTGGAATTTTCATTTAAACTAAAAGCGATTTCTTCTGCAAAAGATTTTTCAATATTACTTGCATGTGGTTTAAAATAACGAAGTTGTGAATCTACAACATATTGCTTATAATCAATTTTTTTGTCCTTAAAATTACTCAATGGTTAATTCGCTAGTTATTGAACATAAATTTCTTATCATAATTATTATGCATAAAACACATTTCTTGATATACTTCATAAATAACACATAATTGTTGACTGAAATATTAAAAATTGAACATTTAAAAAAATATTTTGTAAAAAAGAAAATGTTTAGTTCAAAAATATCCAGTATCAAAGCAGTAGACGACGTATCATTTTCAATCAAAAAGGGTGAAGTGTTTGTGTTAGCAGGAGAGTCAGGATCAGGAAAATCAACAATTGCAAAATTAATTTTAAAATCAATTCAAGCAGATTCAGGTAAAATTATTTTTGAAAATCAAGAAATCGATAATCAAAATACAAACATAAAAAAAATCAGGATGGATTGTCAAATGATTCAACAAGATCCATATGATTCAATAAATCCTAGAATGAAAATAGCAGACATAGTACTAGAGCCACTTGAAATTCATAATATTGGAAATAAGAAAGAAAGAGAGGGAAGAATGATTGAAGTGTTGGAAGAAGTTAAACTAGAGCCTGCCAAAGAAATTGCCAAAAAATATCCACATATGTTGTCAGGAGGTCAAAGACAAAGAGTGGTATTAGCAAGAGCACTAGCATTAAAACCAAAAATAATACTAGCAGATGAACCAGTTTCAATGCTAGATGTGTCAATTCGAGCTGAAATGCTTGAATTAATGAAGGAATTACAAAAAAAACACAATATTTCATTTATTTACATCACTCATGATTTAGCAACTGCAAAATATTTTGGTCAAAGAATCGGAATTTTGTACTTAGGAAAAATTGTAGAAACGGGTCCAATTAACGAAGTATTAGAAAATCCAAGACACCCATACACTCAAGCACTAATAGATGCTATTTCAGAACCAAATCCAAATAATTTACACATGAAAAAAGAAATTAGAATTAAAGATCCACCAGATGCAGATGAGTGCGAAGGATGTAGATTCAAACCAAGGTGCATATACGCAATTGAAAAATGTAGTAAAGAACCAGATTTAGAAAAAGTTGGCGAAAATCATTATTCTGCATGTTATGTTAAATTAGAACAATCTGACTGATTTGTGTAGTAAAATAGTAAATTTACTGTCCACGGATAAATGGACGATAGAAATACCATAAGAATAAAAATCGTGATTGAAAGATGGCGAAATCTTCCAATCACTAAAAAATCGAAAGAAACTGCAGAATACAATTTCATTTCAAAATTCTAATTATGCTATTCATTTTAGATATATAAATCTCAGAAATAAAATTAAATCTTGAATGGTTGTAATTTGTGAGTATGATTTTGGAATCTCTCCATGATTAATTTTTCATTTTTCAACACTTCCAAGTCTTTTAAAACACCATCAATAAATTTTTGAATACTGTATACCCTTTTGTTTCCAACACTATGAGGTAAAAGTTTCAATGTTTGTTGATACTTTACTCGAGTCATGAGCATAAATGGTCTATCTAATAATTCAGTTTGAACGTAGTCTAACAATTCTTCTCCTTTTCTTGTCAATATTCCAATTTTTGTTGTAATAGAATAATCTAGACGTTTCATTTCTTTTTTTGCAATTTCTTTATTCAAGTCAAAAGTAGCCATCATAACATCAAATTGATTGTTACTGGGTGCCTTGTCAATTCGCCTATACTGAATTATGTATCCATCTGTTTTAGTTTCAAGGTAACCTAAATCCAATAGTTCCTTTATTGCAGGAATTATACCGGATTTGCTACCATGTACAAGCCTACAAAGATCATTTGTAGTAATCCATTCAGCAGTAAAAGCCAATATTCTATCATCATATGTTCCTGTCAAGCGGTATTCTTTAGAAGACCATTTATTATATTAGTTTACTAACTGGATTTTACTGAAGGCATTCGTTTATCTTTATACGTAACAACATGCGAAACACCATTTTTTGGAAAAACACCATAGATCAATTTTGCTTTTTGAATTACAGAATCTTTTAAAGATACCATGATAAATTGACTTTCTTTAGATCTTTCTTCCAAGATGGTAGAAAGTCTTTCTGCATTTGGTGCATCAAGGTGGGCATCAACTTCATCAAACAAATAGAATGGAGAAGGTTTGAGTTTTTGTAATGCAAGTACAAATACAATTGCAGCA
>JACNFV010000032.1 GCA_014384445.1 Candidatus Nitrosopumilus sp.
TATAGCAATGATTAACATGATTGGATATTTTGGAATGATGTCTTCTGCATTTGCAGTTGTTACGATTCAAATGATGTTAGTAAATGGAAAAACTAGAGAAATTGGTGTAATGAGAGCAATTGGTGCTAAAAGAAAGGATATTTTGATAATCTTTATTTTTCAAGGTATGTTAATTGGCGCAATTGGTGCTGGAGTTGGAACTGCAACTGGATTAGGGTATACAATTTATGCAAAAGAAACAAAGATGTCATTCAATAATAGTTTGCCACTTGAAGTAACTTACAACGTAGAAAAAATTGTTCAAACTGCTTTGGCCTCGTTTATTTTGGCTATTATTGCATCATTGTATCCATCCTATAGAGCTACAAAATTACTACCTGTGGAGGCGATGAGATCTGGCTAGAGTACTAGAGGTTAATCATTTAACCAAAATTTATGGTGATGGGGATAGCAAAGTGAAAGCTCTTGATGACGTATCTTTTTCAATTGAGCAAGGTGAAGTTGTTTTAATTGTTGGTGCATCAGGTTCAGGAAAATCTACATTATTAAACATGATTGGACTTTTAGATAGTCCAACAAATGGGGATATTTTTATTGATGAAATTAATACTACAACTCTTAATGATGACCAAATCTCATCATTTAGAAATAAAAAATTGGGATTTATTTTTCAATTTTCTAATCTTTTAAGCGATCTTTCAGTTTTAGAAAATATATTATTGCCAATACAAATTGCTGGTACTAATTCTATTACTGAAAAAGATGCTATGGATTTGCTAAAATCAGTTGGATTAGAAGATCAAACGCATAAACGTGCAAATAAAGTTTCAGGTGGACAGGCTCAAAGAGTAGCTATCGCAAGAGGTTTAATCAATAAACCTTCAATTGTTTTAGCTGATGAACCAACTGGTAATCTTGATTCAGTTACTTCACAAACAATAGTCGACTTGATGAAATCTATGGCAAAAAACCTTAATCAAACTTTTGTTATTGTTACTCACGATAGACAACATTTTGGAAATGTTGACAAAGTTATTACAATTAAAGATGGTAAAGCATTTCAAGGAGAAGAATCTTCAACAATGGAGATTACTGCATGATGAATTCTAAATTTTTATTAATATTATTTTTAATTGGATTTGTACCGTTTATTTTTACAAATTCATATGCTGATTGGAAAGATGGGCCAATAGAATCTGGAAACTTTGGTGATTCCGCATTTGAAAGAAGTTTTGGTGATGTAAAATTACTAGACGCATATTTTGGTACGCTAGATAATAAAATAGAAGTTGGAACTGGAGACAGTAATGTTCCATTTACAATAGAATTTGCAAATGTCGGAACTCAAGATATTACGGGAATTGAAGGAAAACTTGCATTACCTTTAGGATTTTCAGGCTCAGATGGTCCTGGCTCTGCAATTAATGCTAACACAAATACTAATTCTCTAGCAGGTACGAATTTTCATCTAACTTTTTATGTAAATTTGGATAAAAATACACAAATTCAACAATATTCTGGAACTGTAAAAGTTGATTATTCAAGATTAAGAGAATCTGGTGTTAGAACATCTTTCTCGACTTTTGATTTTAAAGTAACTGGGGACAGTACAATTAACGTACGAGCATCAGAATCATTTCTTACATCATTAACATCCAATAATATTGTCGTTGATGTTGTAAATGATGGAACTGCACCAATGTCTGGAGTTGATGTAATTGTCAATAATGCACAAACATCACTTTCATCAAATACTGCATCAATTACAAATATTGAAAATGTTCTAATGTTAGAATCAAGTTGGGATCTTGGAAATATTGCTGCAGAATCAAGTAGTTCTTTTATTGCAAATGTGTATATTCCTGAATCTTTAAAGGGCGATACTTTACGAATCCCTCTATCTATTTCATATTATAATACACATGGTGATAAAGAAACTATTTCAAAGATTCTTGATTTCTATATTCGAGGTTTAATTGATCTTACTATTTTTAATGTAAAAGTAATTGAATTATCTGGAACACAAATGGTAATCGGTGAAATAATTAATGAAGGAAATGAGGATGGATTATTTGGTTTTGTAACTCTTGACGCTAATGGAGATTCTAATATTAAATCAAATACTCAATTCATTGATGAAATTGAAACTGACGCACCTGTCCCATTTAACATTCCAATTGAATTTGATGGGGAACCAAAATATGGTGAACATGATGTTACAATTACTGTAAGATACAAAGATAGTGTAAGAGATGAAATTTTCTTACCTTATGAAACCACAATTTTAGTAAATAAAATATCTGAACTTGAGGAAGACGCTTTTGATCCTACAATGATTGCTATTCCAATAATTTTGGTTATAGGCATCATGATTTTCATAATTCGTAGGCGTAAAAAACAGAATAGTTAGGTATTAGTTTTAAATCTAAAAAATATGAATGAAATAAAATGAAATTAAGATTAACTATTATAATTTTAATTGTTGCATTAACTATAGGTAGTATAGTTGTTGTAACTGGTTTTATTTCTGATTCAAAATATGTGGAAATTCCAACCATTTCAAATTCATATGAAAATTTACAAAAATATAAAAATGAATTAGAAAAAATTAATCAATATAATCAAGAAATTTTAAAAGATTTAGAATATCAAATTAAAAATTCTGATGATGTTAATATTTCTCAAATAAATGATGAGATTGATGTAATCAATAAAGTGATTAATGAAAATAAGTTAGAACTGGAAGAAATACTTACTAAATTATCTCAAATTGAATCTAATCCTTAAATTATGAAAATATTTTATTTTTTTCTAAATTCATATAGTAATTTGTAATGAGATTATTGTTGTTAAATCATCGAAAATTAACTTTTATCGGAGTTATTTTGTTAATCATAACTTTTTTGATTAACTACTATCATCAAGAGTACCATCCTGATATTGGATTTAATTATGCATATGTTTCAGGAATTTTAATGCTAATTTCATTTGCTGCTAGTTTTTTTATATTTACCAAGGATAATTTAAAAAATTAATACCATAAATAATTAGGCTCAAATACAATTTAGATCTAGGATTATAAGCAATTATCAGATATTGATAGTATGCCTGGCGATGAAATTGAAGTTCCAAAGGAATTACGTGAATTCATGCTTGAAGATGCAGAAGAAACTATTCTTGGACAAAAGAATGGGGCGCAAAAACAATATCGTTATGGTAATTTGCATATTAGAGAATACGATGATAAATTTTTAGTTCATACTGACAAAGTTGATCCTAGAGTTAATCCAATTGGTCATTTGGTACATGATGCTCCTGAAGTTTTAATTGGTATTGCATGTGGAATATTTACAGGCGTCATTTCTGCAAAAAAGTTTTCTCATAAAAATCCAAAAAAAATATCTTTAGCTAATCTTTTATCATCTTCATTAATCTCTGGATATCTGGGATACATAGCAACTAAAAAAATCAAAAAATATTTAGAGTGATTTTATGCATACCATCAGAACTGTAAAAATATTAATCAAACTTTTACCATCTATTTTGGCATTACGTAAAGATAGAAAAAAATGGATTAATCAAAATAAAGATGAAATTGATTTAAATCAATTCAAAAAAAATGCCCATAAAATACTTGCAACTTTTATTTCATTAGGACCTGTTTACATCAAGTTAGGACAATGGCTTTCTTCTAGAGCTGATATTTTACCCCAGCCCTATTTACAAGAATTATCAAAACTTCAAGACAATGTTCCTGCTGCACCATTTGATCAAGTTAAACCAATAATTGAAAAAGATATTGGATTAATTGATAAAAAATTTGATCATATAGATCCTGTTTCTATTGCTGGCGCATCATTGGGACAAGTTTATCGAGGATCTATTTCTGGTCAACAAATTGTAATTAAAGTAAAAAGACCTGGAATTGAAAAAGTTGTAGAAACAGATCTAAAAATTCTAAACAAAATTCTACCTCTTGCATTACGATTTGTAGATTCAAATTTAAGATATTCTGCAAAGATTATGCTTTCACAATTTATTGAAACTATTCATGAAGAAATGGACTACACAAATGAATCCAAAAATCTCAAAGAAATTAAAAAGGATATGGCAGAAAACAATAAAGTAATCATACCTTCTGTTTTTGATGATTTTTCTTCAAAAAATGTTCTAACAATGGAATATCTGCCTGGAATTAAGGTCACCAATGTAGATGCTTTAGAGGAGAAAAATATTGATCGGGAACAATTAGTCATTGATGTCCATCAGGTTTTCTTCACAATGCTCCTCAAACATTCAATTTTTCATGCAGATCCGCACCCCGGTAATATTTCTGTGACTGATGATGGAAAATTAATTCTATATGATTTTGGAATGGTTGGACGAATTAATAATAAAACAAGAATTAATTTAATTCGATTATACCTTGCTCTTGTAGAAAAAAATCCTCCACGAGTTGTTTCTGCTATGGATGATCTCAAAATGTTAACTCCTGGATATAATAGATTAGTGATTGAAAAAGGAATAGAATTATCAATTCGTTCTATGCATGGTGATAAACCTGATGAAATGGAGGTTCAAAGTTTAATGGAATTAGCAAATAAAACCATGAGTAAATTCCCATTTATTTTACCAAAAAATTTAGCATTATATCTGAGAATGGCTTCAATAATTGAAGGGATTTACAAAACACATGATGTTGATTTTAAATTTTTAAAAGTTCTAAAGAATATTCTTCAAGAAGAAAATTTAATCACAGGTGCATACATTGAAGAATTAAAAATTTCTTTTGATACTTTTCTTAAATCCATTAATTCTACATTAAGAGTTGGATCTGATATGGAAAAATTAATGGGTGAAGTTCAAATTTTTATGAACAAGCGTAAACCTACAGTTTTGATTAGTGGAAGTATATTTTCCTCTTCTATTTTTATTGGTTCAGTATTTTTATTTCAATCAAATGAACTTTTTGGTTTACTTGGGATGATTAGTTCTGGTATAATTATGGGACTTTCAGCATTATTAAGAAAGTATTAGATTATTCAATTGAAATATTTTTTGACTTTTTTGTTACAGGAATAATTAATACAAGAACACCTTCTTCGTATTTTGCAGATTCAATTTTTTCTTCACCTTCTTTAATTTCAATTGGCAATCTGATCTTTTTATTAATTTTATTGGGTCTTTGATTTGAAATTAATGTCTTTGAATCTTTTTCATCCATAACCTTTTCAGCTTTAATTGAAAGTATATCTCCAGATAGGCTTAACTCGATATCTTTTTTTAAAAATCCTGGAATGTCGATAATGACTTTAAGATTTTCATCAGTTAGGTGCATGTCTATTGGTGGTAAAACAAATTCATAGAATTCCTTTGATTTATTTCCAATTTCTTTGATTACCTCTTTCATTAGTCCCATTTTGTGTTAACTTCTTGATTTTTTTATATAAATCTTGACTGATTATAAAATAAAACTAAATTTTAGGAAAATATGAAAAAGTCAATACTGCCCCCACCACCATTACAGATATGATTAATCCAATTACGAGTATTTTTGGTTTAATTGATGTTTTACTAAATTTTCGTACATGTCCACATTTTGAACACTTCATGTGATCTTCTTCAGTTTTGAAGGTATGAGTACAAACCACAGATATAATTTTTGTATACAAGTATTAAATCTTAAATTCTAATTTTTAATTACAAGAAACAACATGAATGAAATGGACATTATCCTGCCTGCCATAATTATTCTAGCTGTAGGTCTTTGAGTGGGAACAAGAATTTGGATAATGTTTAGAAAATAAATTACACTGGTAATTTTTATAAGTTTATGATTAATTGAGATTATCATGGAAATTGAAAACAAAGAAAATAAAAAAATTGATGAAGAAAATAAAAAAATTGATGAATATAATGATAAAGTTGATAAATATAACGAAGCATTGGAAAATGGAGAAAATCCTGATGATGATTTTTAAGATGCATTTACTATGAGTAATAATTCTGAAATTCCCTCCAAGGATGAAATTATTAGGAATATGGCAAAACACTTGCAAACTCACATGGAAGATGGTGAAGAAGTATTACTTAGAACATATGATCTTGCTTTCATAAAGGGAAAAATGGAAGCTACTGCTGAAT
>JACNFV010000126.1 GCA_014384445.1 Candidatus Nitrosopumilus sp.
CCATTTTAACTCCCAATCCATTACATGTTTTACATAATCCAAAAGGAGAATTAAAGGAAAAATTTCTAGGTTCTAATTCACCAATTGTTAATCCACAATGAGGACAGGCATTATTTTGTGAAAAGATTTTTTCTGATTTATCTGATGAGATCATCACATCACCTTTTGATGCTTTAATTGCAGATTGAATAGCCTCAAAAATTCTTGATCTTTCAGATTTACTTGTAGATATTCTATCCACAACAATTTCAATATTATGCCACTTCTGTCTATCCAACGGAGGAATGCCATCATCTAGGCTCAAAATTTCGCCATTTAGGCGTATTCTTGAGTATCCATCTTTCTTGATTTGTTCAAAGAGTTTCTCATATGTGCCCTTTTTTCTTTGAATAAGCGGAGATAGAACTAATATTTTTTGTCCCAAAAAATCTTTGAGTACAGAATCACAAATCCTTTCGACAGATTGTGTAGATATCTTTCTTTTACAATTTGTACAATGAGGAATTCCAATTCGAGCATAAAGTAATCGCATGTAATCATAAATTTCAGTGGTAGTACCAACAGTAGAACGTGGATTTTTACTAGTAGTTTTTTGTTGAATTGCAATTGCAGGGGATAGTCCATCAATAGAATCAACATCAGGTTTATCCATCATCTCCAAAAATTGACGAGCGTATGAAGAAAGAGATTCAACATATCTTCGTTGTCCTTCAGCGTAAATGGTATCAAATGCTAAAGTAGATTTTCCAGAACCAGATAAACCACTAATTACAACTAATTTATTTTTTGGAATATCAACATCAATATTTTTTAAATTGTGATGACGAGCCCCTCTAATTTTTAATTTATTATCTATCATTTTTATATTCAATCTCCTTTTCTAATCTTTTAATTCTATCTCTGCAAGAAATTGCTTGTTCAAAATCTAATTCTTCAGAATATTTTTTCATTTGAGCATCTAAATCAATTACGTCATTTTTAAGATCATGTACTGATTTTAATTTTGATTCATCCAGTATAATTTCTTGTTCAGGTACAGATTTCATAATTGTTTTAGGGATTATTCCATGTTCTTGATTGTATAAAATTTGTTTTTTTCTACGACGTGTAGTTTCATCAATAGTATGTTTCATAGATTTTGTATTTGTATCAGCATACATGATTACAGTTCCAGATACATTTCTTGCAGCTCTACCACAAGTTTGAATTAAACTAGTAAAATTTCTCAAAAAACCTTCCTTGTCGGCATCTAAAATCGCGACAAGCGAAACTTCAGGAATATCTAAACCTTCACGTAAAAGATTAATTCCAACCAAAACATCAAATTCACCTAGGCGTAATTGACGAAGAATTTCAGTACGTTGTAGTCCGTCAATTTCAGAATGCATGTATCTAACCTTGACATCTTTTTTGGAGAGATATTCAGCTAAATCCTCAGCCATTCTTTTAGTTAATGTGGTAACCAAAACCCGTTCAGAATTCTTGCACCGTTTATTTATTTCAGAAATTAAATTATCCATTTGATCTTTAGTAGGTCTAATTTCAATCTGTGGATCAAGTAAACCTGTAGGACGAACTAATTGTTCAACAATTTTTGCAGATATTTTCTTTTCATAATCAGAAGGAGTAGCTGAAACGAAAATAGTATTTTGAATATATTCTTCAAATTCTTCAAATTTTAAAGGTCTATTATCATATGCACTAGGCAATCTAAATCCATAGGTTACAAGTTTATCTTTTCGGGAGTAATCACCTTTGTACATTGCATGTAATTGTGGCAATGTAACATGAGATTCATCAATCACCAAAAGATAATCATCACCAAAAAAATCCATCAAACAATATGCTTTATCACCTTCACTACGGCCATCAAAATGTCTTGAATAATTTTCAATCCCTGAACAGTAACCCAATTCCTCTATCATTTCCAAATCATAATTAGTTCGCATCTCAAGACGCTGCTTTTCAAGTTCATTCAATGTTGGTAAATGATGTTTTAGCTCATCCCTAATTGAGGCGACAGCTCTTTTACTAGCATCCTTAGCAATTAGATAATGTTTTGCAGGAAAAATTGTCATTTGAGTTATTTTCTTTTTTTCTTTTAACGAAACATGATCAAGTAAAGTTATTTTTTCAATCTCATCGCCAAACATAGAAATTCTAATAATGTCTTCAGAATATGCAGGAGTAATATCAATTGTATCCCCTTTTACTCTAAAATTTCCAGGGGCAACTTCAACATCATTTCTCTCATATCGGGCATCAACTAATTTTCGAATTAAATCAGTTCGTTTAATTTCATCACCAGTACCAACTAGAATTGATGAGTCTTTCCATTCTTGAGGATTGCCAAGAGAATAGATGCAGGACACAGTCGAAACAATGATTGTAGGCTCTCCAGATAGCAGCATTGCAGTTGCTTCTAATCGTAATTTTTCAATTTTTTCATTAATCTGTGTATCTTTTTCAATATAGGTATCAGTTTGTGGCAGATAACTCTCAGGTTGATAATAATCATAATAAGAAACAAAATAGCCAACATTATTTTTTGGAAAAAATTGTTTTAGTTCTGCATAAAGTTGTGCTGCAAGAGTTTTGTTGTGAGATATTACAAGTGTGTTTTTACCAGTTCTAGCAATTACATTTGCAACTGAAAAAGTCTTGCCACTTCCAGTAACCCCAAGTAAAGTTTGGACTGATTTTTTTTTAACTCCAGCAACTAAAGCATCAATAGCTTGAGGTTGATCACCCGTAGGAGAGTAATCAGAAACTAATTCAAACTTAGAGATTTGTTGCAATAGTTAGAATTACTAAAAACTGAATTTAAAGCAATGGTGATATCATGATAAAATTACCATACGGGTTCATCAATCATTCTCAATTTAGAATCAATTTCTTCAAAACCCATAATTTTGAGAGTGATTTTAGCAGTAGGTGAATTTTTTTTAAGAATTTTTTGAGCTAAATTCATCCTATCTTCTGAATTCATATTTTGACCAATCTTATATTTTCCATGAAGTGTTTGTGGAATTATTTTGATCACACTGACTGCATCTAAAACACGCATGTCAGATTGAAGCGGATCATAGCACCCTTCAGGCTGATATTTTTCCATTAACCCATTTAGAGCTAAAGTTTTCTCATCCCTATCAGAAATTAAAGAAGCATGTCCTTTGATTACAACACTAATGTACAAAGTATCAGCTAAAGAAGCATTGCGAGGATCTTCAAAATAAGAGGGCAAAAATTCCAATTCTCTATCGACTTCAAAACCAACTTTATTATTTTTGGAAATATTATCTAACTTTTCACCTTTAACATGAGAGTGTATGTATACAGCATCATTAAGAAATACAAAATTCATTGGAATGATCTGAGGGAATCCATTTACATCGATACTGGAAATTCTTCCAACATGTTCGTCATTAAGAAATTCTTTTATTTTTTCATATGATTTAATTTTAAGAATATCAACAAGTTGCATAGGGTAATTCTAACAAATAATATTATAAATTAAGATCGAAATACCAAGAAAAAAATACATAAAATACAAGTAAGATCCAAAATCATCATGGATGATCCATACCTAAATGATTTGAGAGGAGAGTTTAACTCGTATTCAAGTCAATTAAAAAAACTAAACAAGAAACTTGTTAAAACAAATTCTACAGAAGAGCAGCTAGAGATAGTAGAACAAATTGATTTGTTAGCAAATAGAATGGAAAGTAATCAAAAACAGTCAGTTAAAGTAACAAAATCTAGATTAAAACAAAGAAAGAAAAAATCAAAGATGTAAAATTAATCAGCATTCAATTCTTTCGTTAATTCTCGTATTTGGAGTATTTTACATCCCAATTCAGTACATTCATGTTTTGATTTATCAGTCATAGTAAGTAATCACAAAAATTCTCAAAAAGATAAAACATTCTAAAAATTGACTTTATTGATTCAAACTTTTCATTAATCTAAATTGCTAAATTTAGGATAAATCTAATAAAAATAATGACCCCAAATGAAGAGACAGAGGAAGCGACAAATAAGATCATAGAAATATTAAATGATTGGGGATCAGACTCAAAATTTATCTGGTTTAAAGAATTACAGAGAATAACAGATATTGAGAAAGGTTTACTGCGAAATATTCTCAATGAATTAAAAAAAACAAAGGAAGTTAAAGAAATGCATGGAACCAATAATAGAATATTTTTCAGCCTTAGAAGATACTATATCAAATGTAGGGACGTTGAATTTAGATTTAAGGGAAAAGTGATCATGTTAAAAGATGGAAGTAAAACAAAAATTGTCCAAGGTTCAACAAGTGGAACAGAGAGAACAAGAAAAAGATTACTCAAACAGCAAACTAAAAGAAAAGTAAAACAGTCAGCAAAAAACAAGCATCAGCATAATTCACGAAATCGCTAAATATCTTGGAATTGTCTTTGAACTAATTTAGATTCAGCAAATTTAATTTTTTCAGACTCTGCCACATCCTCAGTCATATCAAACAAATTATGAAGTTTCATATCAGGAATTAATTCATCGTTTTTTTCATCATTTAGTGCAAATTCAATGTCAACCAATATTTCCAAACTATCATCCAAAACATCAAGACATTTCTTTACAGCCTCAGGAAAATCATCATTCATAATAACATTCAAGAGATAAACACGGTAAATAATGTTATAATAATTTAGAATTAGCCGAATTTTTGTTTATGTTTTTCACGTAATACAGGCATAACATGGCTTGCAAACTTGTCAATAGAACCAAAGTAATTCTTACCCCAGAATCTAATTACAAAGTGATTCACACCAGCTTCCATAAATCGCTCAAAAGTAGGAATGATGTCTTCAGGAGTACCAACCGCAGTAGATGATCTTGCAACTTTATCTGGAATTTTAGTTGCTGCCTCTCGCATTTTAACAATCCAACTTTGATCAGACATTGAATATTCTGTAAAGTATTTTACAAAATCAAATCCTTCAATTTCTTTTAATCCATGTACTCTCAAAATTTCAGGTTTAAACAAACTAACTTTAACGGCCTCTTTCATTTTTGCCCAAGAAGCTTCTGCATCTTCTGAAAAGTAAACATCGATATCTAATGCCATTTCAAAATTATCTTTATCTTCTTGACTTCTACCATATTTGTCCATAGAGACTTCAATTTGTTTTCTATGATCTTCAAATAATTCAGGAGTATAGCCGATTGGTAACCAACCTTCTCCGAGTTTTCCAGTTAAATCTAATGTTCGCTTTCCACCAGAAGCCATGTATGTAGGTGGGTGTGGTTTTCTAATTGACGCAGCTTGTAAACATGCTTGTTTTAATTCATAAAATTTACCTTCATAATCTACAGTATTATCAGGGCTAGAATGATATAATTTTTTGATAACTTCGATTTGTTCAGCCCATTTTGAAACTGGTTTTTCAAATGGAATACAGAATTCTTTAAGATTTTGTGCTTCTCCAGCACCAATACCAAGAATTGCCCTACCTTTAGAAATTCTATCAAGAGTAATTGCAGCTAGTGCGATATTTGACGGGTGTCTTCTAATTGCATCAGTAACACAGGTTCCCAATTCAACATTGTTTGTAACTGCAGCAATTGCAGATAACATGACCCAAGGATCTAAAACAGTTGCATTTTTCCATTGTGGAACATTTGTGTGATCCATATAGAAAATAGAATCATATCCGGTTCGATCAGCAAGCTGACATGCAGTAATTATCTGATCCTCAGTAAATCCGGCTCTAGCAACATTTAGTCCATTTTGAATACCAAACTTTAATTTTTTACTTGCCAACTGATGTTGTTCCAAATCATTATAATAAAAAGTTTAGTTAATCTGCCAATTTCGCAGTTTAGATATAAAAGAAAAAGAAAAGAAAAAATGAATTTTCTATAAATTACCTGCTTTGATATTTTCAAGACATTTTATGACGTCATCTTTAGATATTGGAATTGGATTTGGATCCAAATGGCCTCTATCGGTCATAACAGTGTCAGCAGCGTCTGAAACATCAGCCTTGAGTTCTAATTTATCAAAGCCGAGTTTATCCATTGCCTCTTTGAATCTATCATAGAAGATTGAATTGTTATGTTTGTGTGCAACTGTAGTAC
>JACNFV010000031.1 GCA_014384445.1 Candidatus Nitrosopumilus sp.
TATCTGTAGGTTGGATTCAAGAGGACCCATTAACTGCAAACATTGCAATCACTGCAGTTTATGCTACTGTATCATTTTGCAGGAGTTATTTTTATCGAAGAATCTTTGAAAAATTTGGAATTGATGATAATTTCTTACGTTTAGGAATAAAGGGTTTAAGAAAATTAAAAAATTTAACTTCTAGTTTGATAAGATGATGATACATTGAGTAAAACTGATCAAGCGCGAGATGTTATGTTGAAAGCACACAAGGGGCAAACTCGACGAGGTGGGGAACCATATTCGGTACATCCTATTGATGTTGTTGAAACATTGGAATTTCTTGGAGTAAAAGATGAAAATATAATTTGTTCAGGTTACTTGCATGATGTACTTGAAGATACTAAGTATGGTTCAGATATGATAAAGTCTAATTTTGGTAAATCCGTACTAGATATTGTAAATGAGTTAACATTTCCCCCAGATGTTAGTGATGAGGATTATTGGAAAAAATGTGGTGCAATGTCATCTGATGCTAAATGGGTAAAGATGGCAGATATTATATCCAATTTAGGTACCGTTGATGAGAAATCAAGTCATTTTGTAACAAAACGGGTCAAGGCTTTGAAAATAATTGTCAAAGGACTAAATTTACCAATTCAAAATTAACTGTTGGATAGGTATGGAACACAATAAGGCGATAAGGGACAAAATTCCTGAAATTATTCAAAAAGATGGCTATTCCTGTAATGTAAAGACGTTATCTGATGAAGAATTTTTGGTTGAAATTGAGAAAAAACTCTTTGAAGAAGTAATTGAGTACCAAAACGATAAAAATCCAGAAGAACTGGCAGATATTTTAGAAGTAATTTACAGAATTGCCAAACTAAAAGGAATTTCGAAAGAAGACCTAGAAAAAATTAGAGAAAAAAAAGCAACTGAAAGAGGTTATTTCAAGAAAAATTTGTTTCTAATTGACACAAATAGAATCCCTTAATTTAAGAAGGATAGTGTGGCATTAATTCTTCTGCTTTGAAGATTGTAATTTTTCCATCTTTTTTTGTTTGATATCCTACTAAACATTTGGGACCTCCAAATTCAAAGATCCAATCAAGACATCCTCCACATGGGGTAAACTTTGTTCTCTCCGCAACAACGAGTATTACATCAAGTTTTTTGTAACCTGATGAAATCATAGTGGAAATAGCTGAAATTTCAGCATGAATATCATGTGATCTGAATTTGTGTTCAATATTGCATCCGCCAAAAATTTTATTTTTTGATAAAACTGCTGCGCCTACCTTTGTTTTGCCTAAAATTCGGGCATTTTTTCTAGAATCCCAGGCTGAATTAGATAATTCTTTCCAAGTCTCTTTTAATATGTTCATTTTTTTTCCTAGTTTATTTCCAATTCTATTGGAATCATTTCTTCAAGTTTTTCACTAATCTGACTTGATTTATCTTCTTTTGAATAAATCAAATCTAAAATCTCATCGATGTTTACAAATCTAACACATATTTTGAGATCTTGATTTGGGGCAATCCAATCTTTTTGAATATCTTCTTTAGGATCATGAGATAATGGGAGAATTGCATATCCAATCTTTCTCTTGTAATCATTTAGATAAAATGCAATTTGATAATCTTCTTTCCCTTTACCAAATTTTGTTCCTCTCATGTATTTGGCATCAATTATTGATACTTCAGAACCTTTCTTACAGGATTTTGTATTGTATGTGATGATGTCTGGTTTTATGTTTTGAGGATACCCATTAACTTTCCATGAAGGTGTAGGCCATTGTTTCTGAATTTTTAACGCATAATAATCCTCAAATAGTTTTGTAAGAAAATCCTCAAAGACTTGATACATTGGAATAAAGTATGGAACCACAAATGATGCTGATTGTTTTTTAAAATCAAATAACCCCAAATGTTTTAGAATTAATTTAGATAATTCATGAGGTTTTTTGTATTGTGAATTCAATCTTGTATACTGCACTTTATTGAAATCTTGAATTCCTATTTGTTTTAGTTCTACTTCTGCATCCATTTGGTGTATGATTTTCTTAATTGTACTTTTTCTGTGGTTACTTGATGTCATATGATAGCATTTTTCTAATGTAAACAAGAGAATTTGATTCTCTACAATATTTTCAGTAAATTCATCAAATTCACAAGAAAAATTTAAATTAAATTTTGATTGATTTTTGATTTGCTGTTGCAGCAATAATTTACCTCTCATCAAGGGAACGGTCTCTTGATGAGTTTGATATGCCTTTACAAGACCTTTTTGTAAGAGTTTTTTACATTGATTTGTAAAGAGCTGAATAATTAACTCCATAGGATTTTCTTTTTCTTCATGAAATTTTATCTCATAATCTAAGATATCCTCATCTTTTAGATCATAAGCATAATCAATTAATTTTCCAATATTTTTGAGTTGAGTAAATTTTGGATTTACTGTAATTATAAAATTTGAAAATTCAGCACTTCCAATATATGGGCCCACTGAAATTCTTATTCCTTTTTTTGTTTCAACAATGTCTATTTTTTTATTTACAAGAAATTGTTCTAGATCTTTATCTTCATCTAAAATTTGTAATTGTTCCCCAACAAAATGAATTGCATCATATTCTTTGATCGAAAGAATTGGTTTTTCACTATAATCTAAATCTGAAATTTTTACTTCTCTAACCATATCTATTCAATGGCTTCAGGATATGCACTTTCAATGGTTTTCATAAATACAGATACATCTTCCATCCACTCTGAAATGGTGTCTCTATTTTCATCAATAAATTCATCTCCCAAAATATCTTTTAGAATTTTATCGTCATCATAGAAATTATCTTTTAAAAGTGGAACAATATCATATGCAAAAGCAAATTGTAATTCTTCTTTAGTTGTAATTGGATTTCCATCTGTCATGAAATATGAATGTCCAATTTGATTATCTCTAAATCCGGCATTAATGATTTTTTGATTAATATTTTCAAGTAGTGTTCCTAGATGAATTTTATCAATTTTAGCATCAAGTATTGAATAGTTCGGCATGAGTTCGTATTGTCCAAAACGTCTTTTTAGTGCAGCATCAATGTGTACAAGACTTCTATCTGCAGTATTCATTGTGCCTATTATGTACAAATTTTCAGGAACTGAGAATAATTTCTTTGAATACGGAAGAGTAACCTCATCTCCCCGTTTATCATTTTCTAATAAAGTAATTAATTCTCCAAATATTTTAGAGATGTTTCCTCTATTGATTTCATCTATAATTAAAACAAAATTCTCTTTATCGTGTAATGAAGCGCATTTAGATAGTCTTTTGAAAATACCATCTTCTATAGGATATGTGACCTGATTGATTTTATCATCTGTTTTTGGTCTTATTCCTTCAATAAATTCTTCATAAGAGAATGATTGATGAAATGTTACTTTTTCTAATTTGTTACATGATTTTCCATGACTATCGTATAGAATTTCGATATTTGAAAGGAGATCACTACAATCAACATAATTTTCATAGTAATCATCATTCGTTCTAAATTGCGATTTGTCATCATACACATGAATGTGAAATGAATGATCCCCATTACCACTTGAATCCCAGTTTTCTCCCCCAGATAATTTTACATTTTTTATTATGAATCGATGTGGGATTGAAGCAAAGTTTTTCACATCATTATTTATGATTAAAACAAATCTATTTTCTTCATCCGTTTGATTTAAGAAATCTATGACTGATTGAGATATTCCAACATAGCAGTCATGTGGGGTTTGTTTTCCTGATTTGGAATTATCAATATAGATTCTAATTTCTTTCTCAGCATTTTTCAAAATTATTTTTTTTTCAGATTGTTTTTCAAAATTAAATCCTTTCTCTTGAGATCTTTTTTGGATCATCGATAAGACATATTCATAATATTGTTCATCTGAGAAGAATTTTGTTTGTGATTCTTTAATAAATTCCTGAGCAATCTTTTTTGCAGTGAATGTTTTCCCAGTTCCAGGTGGACCATAAAAGAAGAATTGCTTTTTCTTGTTTAATATGTTAAAGAATTTATCATAGTTTTCAATTTGTATTTTTGGAGAACTCATACTGGTTTTATCACCCGTGATTTCTTCATAAATCTTTTTTGTAATTTCAACCATTGCATGTTGATTATTGAAATTTTCAACATGTTCTATTTGTTTTTGTATTGATTCATTTCCGTGTTTTAGAAATTTTCCATCTAATTCTATTGAGTCAGGTTGTTTTTCAAAAAATGTATAATCATCATATGTTAAATTCCAATGTTCGCCCTCTTTTACAATTTCAATTTCTTTAACTGTCCCATACCCCCAGAAATAATAGTCTCCATCCTGTTTAGTAAACCAAATAGTTTTTGTACCTACCCCTGCTTTACGTAATTTTTTCTGATTTGGAACAGTATTGCCAAAATGATATTTGTTACCTTCAACATCATCCCATGGAGAATCTACATTATGTCTTAAAATGAAATACTGGTTATTTTCCATCATAGTGTTTTTTTCCAATAGTACATTAATCATTTCTTGTTTTCTTTTAACAAATCTACTACATGTAGTCATAAATCCTGAAAGAGTAGGTGTAGGTAATTCTTTAGGAAGTATTGGTCCCCGATTTAACCATACAACTTGTTTTCTATGTGGATAAGAAGGATCTTTTGTATCTCTAAACTCATAATCACTTACAACTATTCCAAAATCACTAATTTCTTCTTGTCCTTTAGTTAGAACCACAATGTCTATTGGTTTGATTTTCATGAAATTCTGAAATCCTGCCCAACCTTCATCATATTGCTCTTCAAATTTTTGTTTTATTTCAGATTCTGGTATATTAGAAACGTCTCTAACTTTATCCCATCCAATTCCAATAGAGTTTGTTTTAAGAAATTAATCAAGATACATGAAATCTGTAACTCTACTACCAGGCAAAATATGAAACATTTCATATTCTTGTTCTGTAATCTCGGCAATGTGCCATTTTGCAATTTCTTGACCACAAATTTTTAAACATTCGGGAATATCTGCAGATAAAATAGAATCGAGATGTAAAGATACAGTATCACCAAAAGTGACATGCTTACTTAATGCATCACTAACTCTGTTAATTGCTTCTGAAATAGTGTAGTTTTTTCTATCAAAATTCAGGATCTTTATTTTTTCTTTAATTTCATCAAGTGATACTGAAAAATGATTTTCAGCACCTGCTTCTAAAAGTGCCTTAAGTACAATTGGTTGATAGTTTGCCTTCATTTTCATTTCTTTTGTTAAGAATTTTAAAAGAGGCGAGGGGGAAAATTTGATATTTGAAGCTAGTAGAAAATCTGAAATTGGAACAAGAGTCTCAAAAACATTTGAAATTTCATCTACTATTTTAGTTCCTAATCCAATTATTTCATTTTTAGAGTATTTTCTTGCAATATAGAAATGATAATCATTTTTATCTATATTATTTTTAATATATTCAATAAACTCGTCACTTATTTCATCAACAACCTTATCATTATATTCTTCATCTAGCTTTTTAATTCCAATATAGTAATCTGGTGGTAATGTTTTTAGTAATTTAGAAAAATCTTCTTGATTATCATTAATTTGTTTAAAAATTAATTTTTTTAATTCATTTTTTCTGTCAATCCAAATCATTATGCTGAGATTGTCTGAACTGTTAAGACTTACTTGAAAAATTTTATGCCCACTTGTATTTGTTCTGTCAAATGCAAGCCATTGATAATTGAAATAAAAAGCTGGAGTAATATTTTGTTTCCAATATCTTCCTACTTTTGAATTTGAATCTTTAAATGAATCTTCAAGTTTATCTACTACTTTTGTTTCTAAGATCTGAAATCTAGAAAAAAGATTTGCATGATCTTCTTTAATTCCTGTAAATGATTCAAAATCTTTTTCAACAAAAAAGAATTTTTCTGATTCAACAGTTTTGTAAAAATCTATTTCATGTGTTTCTAAATTTAGATTTCTGCTCTTCCAATTTTTTGACAATATTATTTTCATTAATGGGTGAGAATCATGGTTTGACCACCATGCTTGATGGTCGTATGCTGATGCTGGGA
>JACNFV010000028.1 GCA_014384445.1 Candidatus Nitrosopumilus sp.
TGCTGATACCAATTAACACTACAAAGTTTATTCAAGACAATTAATGAATAAAAAAAATGAGCAAAATGATATTCATTAAAGAAATTATCAGCATAGCAAAGGAACCAAGACTCTGTCCGACATGTCAAAAAGAGGACAGGTTGGAAAAAGATTTGATCAGAGAAGAAAGATCATGTGGAAGAACAATTCTTTGTACAAGATGCGAAGCACTGATTGTGATAACAGCCAATAATTTAGTCAAAGTTGAGCTATCATCGATTAAGGGAGATACAATTATGCTCAAAGAACCGCATTTGATTCGGAAAGTAACGTACTAAGTTAGGATTTGAAACCAATTACAAAAAAATATGCAATCAGCTAAAGTTCAAAACTGCTTTGCTCTTCCATTCTAGCAAAAGTTTCTTCTTGGCGTATTGTTTCATGTGTACAAGTGTTCTCGTTTCCTATCAATCCTTTTGCAACATTACAATTGTGACAAAGTATTTGAAATCCCTTAGGATAATTATTTTCTATGATCCAATTTATCAAGGATTTACCTTTCAATTTTGATGAATAGCCTAATTTGATTAATCTAGGTTCGGAATTCATTTGATTTTTACCTGCGATGTGATCAATGGCCAAAAAGTCAACATGTGAATTTTCCCCACAGCAATTGCAGCACGGAATGTTACTGTTTGAAATGGATTTTGAATAATGGGATAATATGTTCAACCGATTTGTGACGTAAGTCACATGTTTGTCTGTCTTGTATTCTGAATTTTGTCGGCATGTATTTTTCTTTGCCTTACGGTCTTCATCAGTTAGAACCAACACAAATTTGTTAATTTTTCTAATAGATTAATGTAATTTATTTAAAAATTTGGTAAAAAACAAACATTTGATCAGATTTTAAAAATTAACCTTTAATTTTACAGTATTATACATAATTTGATAGAAAACCAAATAATTCCAAACATTGCATGTTAGAAATTTTTATGCGTGTAATGCCTAGTTGCCTGTTGGTCTTTATTTTAGTACTACCACGGTAGCCATTGAGATTATGATGGACACCCTATGTCAATGTGGAATTGGTTTATCTATCAAATAAAAAATCAGAGTACTAGATTTTAAACAAAGACTTGATAAATTATGCATGCAGTATGATGACATGTTACAGGACTTGGGATTGACTACAGATTCTTCAATGGCAATAATTTTTGTCACATTGCTTGGAATTATTGGCACGTCATTATGGCTTAAGAAACGTAAACGAAAAGTTTCAAAAATACAGTCAGATAAACCAAAAATAGAGTCTAACAGAGAATGGACATCTTTTGAATTTGTCCAACATCTCATAAAATATCCGGATACATCTGATGAAGATTTTGTCATGATGTATGAAAATTTACTAGGTGAGGATACTTTAGAAAAAGACATGCAGGGTTATTGGAAAATGCGACTGGTAGAAGATAAAATCACCGAGGAACAATTTAAAAAAATTAAAAAAGCGTTCAATCAAAGGTTTAAAAAAATAAGAAAAGCGGTGCAAGCAAAGGAAAAGAGCGATGATATCGCAAAATGGGCTGTAACAAATACAGATGACGATAGAAATAAGGATAAATAAAAATCTACAAAGTTATTTCTTCCAAAGGTTATGATTAATCATATCAATTAGATGTACCCATAGTTTATTTTTCATATTTGTGCTACGCTGTTTCTAATTTTTTTAAAAAAATCAATTTTACGGTTAGGCAAAGTTGGTGTTGTATACAGGTCTTGCACCAGTCGGTACTTCAGCTGAGGCAGATTCAGATACAGGTTTGCCCCTAACTTGATAGACTCTTACTTTGTGAAATACGTTGTGTGATGAGAATATTGCCAATCCGGCGAGTGCGGCGCCAATGAAATTTCTGATTGTGATTTCCAAACTTGGCTCAGATGCAACCAATGAGAGTTCAAATACAACATAGAAGTTGTCAAACAACCAAAAGGCAAGAGTGACCCAGGACAACAGACCGCCAATCAGATAACCTAGCCTAGCCTTTTGCCTTACAAAAGAAATAGCAAAAAGAATTGCAGCGTACCAAATAGCTGAACCAGCTAACCACGGTATTTGCCATACATCAGATCTATCATCTAGCCAGTAGTATGTCGTACCAACAAAAGCCATAGCGCACAAAGTAATTAAGAGAATTTTCTGATTCATTTTGTAAGAAGTTTTTTCTCCTTCAGATTTAGAAATGGAATTGAAAACTTTTGCCTCTTCCCTGGCAGTTTGAATTGCCTGAGTCATATATGCCAGTTGGACTGGAATCAATTTTTGTGCGGAGTCATCTTTAACTATAGAATCATGAACTAGGCTATCCACAAGAGGTCTTGCCAATGATGCTTTTACAGGAGTTACCAGATCAATCCAATAAGATGAAAGTCTAGGAGTTAAAAATGGTATTTGAATAACAGTTAGATTTCTATTAAGAATTGAAGAGTACAGTCTCATTAATTGTTCATAAGTCATTGTTTCAGGCCCACCGATTTCTAGAATTTTTCCTCCGGTTTCAGAATTTTTCATCGCACCTATCAGATAATCAACGACATTGTCAACGCCAATTGGCTGTGTTTGAGATTTGACCCATTTTGGACAAACCATCAGAGGCAATCTTTCAACAAGATACCTAAGCATGGCATAAGATCCGCCCTCCGCACCAACGATGACGGACGCTCTCAATTCAGTAACGGGGATATTTCCGCTTGCCAAAATCTTTCCCACATCGTGCCTACTTTTCATATGTTTTGATAACTCTAGGCCCTCGTTAACCAAGCCACCCAAGTATATGATTCTCTTCACACCAGAATCAGTTGCAGCCTTTAAGAAGTTTTGAGCCTGTTGCTTCTCCCTAGTTGCAAATTCAGCCCAATCTTTTTTTGAGCCCTCCATTGAATGAAGCAAATAAAATGCGGTTTCAATGCCTTTGGTAGCTGCAATTAAAGAGTTAACGTCAAATGCATCGGCTTGAACACGTTTAACATTTTCAGTGTCAGGGTATTTTGATCGAGACATTGCAGTAACTGTAAATCCAGAATCAGTTAATTTTTTCAAAAGTTTTTTGCCAATAAAACCACTTGAACCAGTTACCAAAATATCATATGGGTTATTTTGAGAAAAATTATCACTCATGTTTAAAATTCATCACTCAATTTTTTTAGTTTTCTTAAATCGGTGATTTCAATGTTACTGCTAAGAGTGATAATTTTTGCAAGTTTTGGATTTGCTTTTTCGCCAAGTTTTAAGACAGTATCGCCACGTAATCTAACCTCAATGGTAGTTTTTTTCTGTGCCAAGTCTTTTGCAAGTTCTTTAGCTTCAGAAAGTTGTTTTAAGAGACCAGGCATTTTTGTAAGTTCAATAGGTATGTCAATTATATCAATTATTTTTGTGCTTCCATCAACGTGAAAATTGACTGTAGGGGAGTCATTGCAAGTTATCCTTAACTTGCCAGCATCTAGATAAGATAAAAAATTAGCGGGAATGTCAAAGTTTTTCATTGTCATCCACACTCAAATTTCTTTTGCTGTAATAGTTAGTTTCCCGCTAAGGGAAACAGTTCCTGTTGGTACTACTGCGCCGTCTTTGACTATTTTACCAGCCATCTCAAGATTGTCAAAATCATAAGTGATTGAGGCATGTTTTTGTGTAAGTTTGTCAAAGATTTCAGCAAGTAGATTTGCCCATTCTTGTTCTTCTGCCATGATGTAGTTTTTTAATTTATCATATTTAACGGAGAATACTAGATTAGCATAGTGCCAAATAAATCAATTTTAAAAATAAATTTGATGGCACTAGAAAATAATATTACCATTATGTTATATACAAACAATTTAAAAAAAATTCATGGCGTATATCAGGTTTAAAAAAGTAAAATCTGAACAATATCTGTATTTAGTGAAAAGTGTTTGGGATTCTAAAAAAAAGACATCAAAACAAGAGATAATAAAATATCTTGGAAAGGCATCACTAGTGGTAAAAGATGACATTCCAATTGAGTTTAGAAACGATGCTAAAATTCTATCAGTGTTAGCATCTTACAACCCTCAAGACATACAAAAAAGAGAGGATGCTACAAAAAGATCACGACAGCAATTGTTTAAAAAATTAACAGATGGGAACATAGAAGAATGTATAAAAATTTACAAGGAATATGTGCAGATATTTAACATATCAGATTTCTTTGATAAAATTCTCAGACCTGTAATGAGCAAAATAGGTTCAGATTGGGATACAGGAAAATTAGCAATTGCGACAGAGCATGTTGCAAGTAACGTAGCTCAGACATTGGTTAAAATAATCATGGAGCAGGTTTCAGGTTCTGGAAATAAAAAGAAAATATTATTGTGTGTGCCAGTAGGTGAAGAGCATCACATAGGATGCGATGTGCTTGAAACGTATCTAACAATCAAAGGTTTCAAAGTATTCAATATGGGAACTTCAATTCCAAGTGACGCAATAATAGAATTCATTAATATGAAAAAACCAGACATGGTTTTAATTTCAATTACAATTAATGACAACATCGCAGCAGGTCAAAGGTTGGCAAAAAAAATTAGAGAGCAAAGTGAAATTCCAATACTAGTAGGAGGGTATGCACTACAAGCAGATGACGTTCCCAAATTTGAGGGGAACGTAATAAAGGATGTTAGACTTGATGAAATTCCAAAAATATTACGAAGTAATACACTAGTTAATTGAAGAATTTAAAAAAGACTTGATTTTTGGATGGCATAAAATAGAACTGTGTGCAGCAGAATCAGTTCCAATGCCATAGCTAACTGTAGAGTCACCGACAAAAAATAAACCTTCAATGCCAGGAATTTGATGAGGCATCTTAGACTTCCAAACTTTGCCAGGCTCCTTAACAACAGATTCAACTAATTTCCAGGCCATGGGACGTTCCCAGAGCAGTGCGGAATCAAATTTAGGATAAATTGAGGAAATTTCTTCCTTCATTTTAGTAACAATATTTTTAACTTTTTCAGAATCTTCAGTATCAGCAGAGGATACAGGAGTTCCTGCAATTATCAAATGCTCCCCAACAGGTGAAACTGAAGGGGTGATATTAGAAATAAAGAAAATTCCCTTAGTGACGTAATCCTTACCAACTGGAAATACAACTTGACGAGTGTCAATTTGTGAATTTAATGCAAAGTGTACTTCAACAACAGAAGTTGTTTTATTTAATTTATCAATTTTTTCAACGAATTTTGTATCGATGACATTTTTTTCAAATAGTTGGTTTAGTGCAGTGTATGCAGGATATGAAACCACCACGGAATTGGTAGAAATTGTTTTTTCAGAATTTAAAGAATCACTGACAACTACGCCGGTAACTTTGGAGTTTTCAACAACAATTTTTTTTACGGATTGTTTGGTTTTAATTATACCATTATTTTCTAAAATAAAATCTCCAAGAACATGACATATTGAATCATATCCACCCCCGTCAGGATACGCAAATTCACTCGTTCCGCCCTTAAACGGATTGGCACGGATTATTGTTCGAGCAAATTCTCCCAATGAAATATGATCAGCAGTGTCGGCAAAAGCTAGCATGCATACAGCTTCAAAAAAAGCATTTGTGTCAGCATCCAAACCGTCAGTTATTTTTGTTAGAGGTATGTCATCCCATAATTCAGTTTTTTCAATTGAAGAAAATGCTAGCGGTAGCAATAATTTTAAAAGTCTAATTCGACTTTTTAATGGAATTAAAGATAGGCGAAGTAAATCAACCATTCCTTTGGGGTAGATATGAAATCCTGTTGCTGCATAAAATGCAATATCATCGACTTTTGCCAGCTTTAATCTAGATTCAATACCTAAATTTTTTAAAATAGTAAAAATTGCAGATTTTTTGTAAAAGGGCATTATATGAAATCCATTATCAAGAACATGGTTTTTGAATTTCATCGATGCAGTTCGTCCCCCTAGCTTGGCTGATTTTTCTAAAACAACTACTTCGTGACCGTCATGAGATAAC
>JACNFV010000080.1 GCA_014384445.1 Candidatus Nitrosopumilus sp.
TGAAAAAAGTTGGATGTATGGAACAGTAAACGAACAGACAATAAAATTATCAGAACTAATTTCAAAAGCAGTTCCCGTTGCAGAAAAAATCAGATACGTAACATCAGGTACAGAAGCTACAATGTATGCAGTAAGATTAGCACGTTCAGTTACAGGGAAAAAAATAATTGCAAAGATAGATGGAGGGTGGCACGGATATACATCGGATTTACTAAAAAGTGTAAACTGGCCATTTAAAGAATCAGAAAGTAGTGGTACAGTAAACGACGAAAAAATTATTTCAATACCGTATAATAATTTAGAAGGTTCATTAAAAATATTAAAAAAATATTCAAAAAATCTTGCAGGTGTTATTATTGAACCGGTTTTAGGCGGAGGCGGATGTATACCAGCAACAAAAGAATATCTCAAAGGTATTCAAGAATTTGTTCATAAAAATAAATCATTATTTATTTTAGATGAAATAGTTACAGGTTTTAGATTTAGATACGGATGTTTGTATCCAACAATGAAATTAGATCCAGACATTGTAACCTTAGGAAAAATAACGGGGGGAGGTATGGCAATTGGCGTCATATGCGGTAAAAAAGAAATCATGGAGCATGCAGATACAACAGGTAAGAAGAAATCTGAAAGAGCATACATTGGTGGAGGCACGTTTTCAGCAAATCCAACGTCTATGACATCAGGATATGCCACACTAAATTATTTAAAAACAAACAAGTCAACATATTCAAAAATTAATGCAATAGGAGACTATGCAAGAAAAGAACTTGAAAAAGTATTTGATGGTAAAGTGATTGTAACAGGTAAGGGCTCATTATTTATGACACATTTTATAAAAAATGGAGTAACAGAGATAGTAAATTCAACAGATGTTTCCAAATGTGATTCAGAAATGTTACAAAAATATCATTTTAAAATGATTTCTAAAGATGGGATATTTTTCTTGCCAGGTAAACTAGGTGCAATATCAATTAGCCATACCAAAGAGGATATTAAAAAAATTATTCTAGCTTCAGAAAATTTCTAAAAATAGAACAGTCATGAATTAATGCTATTCTTCCAAGAAATTAATTGATTGAAAATATCTATGAAATCATCATTCCTCATAGTAATATGAACATGAGCAAAAACATCCTCAAATTGGGATTCAAAAATCATAGTGCACTCTTCTTTAAAAAAAGGTACAGAAATTCCAATTTTTTGTAAAGAAAAAAATTTAAAATTTTGGATCTGTATAATATCAGAATCAATAATAATTTCTTTTTTGTTAGAATTTTTGTTAATTAAGACGTCAAGTTTTTGTTGTAAAGAATCAGGCCAAATAGGAGAGTCCTTAGGCCAATGATGTACAAATACTTTATCAGCCAGATAACGCATTTTAGAATTAGGCAACAAATAAAATAAAAAATGAATCAAATTAAGGGTTATCTTTAAGAAAGTTCTTCAGGTTTTTATAAAATACCAAGTGCAGTGATTCATGGAAAAGAAAAAAGAAAAAGAGGCATATGCAACGGAAGATCCAACAGATACTTCTGCAAAAAAACAGGAAGAAATGGCAAAAGAGGCAATTAAAAAATTCAAATCATTGAATTAAACTAAACTTTCATTAGCAATAGCATTTTGATAAAAATATGGGGTTATTTGGATCAAAAAAAAATCCAGAAGATATGAAGTATGATGCGATGTCCATGATGGGAAAAAATCAACCTAAAGCAGCAATATCATTATTTAATAAAATTCTAAAACAAAATCCAGAAGACATAGAGGTATTACTCAACAAAGGCATTGCATTAAATAAAATAAGAAAATACAGTGACGCAATTACATGTTTTGATAAAATGTTAGAAATTAATTCAAAAGATGCTCAAGCATTGAATAACAAAGGCATTGCGATGGCAGAAAATGGAAATATTCAAGCAGCGTCAGAATGCTATGACATGGCAATTGAGGCAAACCCAAAATATGCTGCATCATATTTTAACAAAGGAGTATTACTAGACAAACTTCAAGAGCACGAAGAGGCGCTAATTGCATTAGAAAAAGCAATCTCTGCAGATTCAGGAAAACCAAACGCAATGGTCTACAAAGGCATTGTTTTAGGAAAAATGAAAAAACATGAAGAGGCGCTAAATTGTTTCCAAAATATTTGTAAAAAATATCCAAACAACCAGGATGCATTTTTTCAAAAAGGTGTTCAATTGGCAGAATTAGGAAGACACGAAAAGGCGCTAGATGTGTTTGATGAAATTCTAAAAAAATACAAAGACAATGTAAATGTAATTTATGCAAAATCTAGAAGTAAGGCAGCATTAGAAGAATATCCAGAAGCACTAGAATTACTAAAACAGGCAATTTCAAGAAACCCAAAAATAATACGCACGTGGGCAAAAGAAGAACAGATATTTACAAAACTGCACAGTAATGATAAATTCAGAGCATTAGTAAAACTATAGAATTTTGTTGCGTACAGCATCTATTCTAATTATAGCAATTTTCTTTTTTGGTCCAATCAATCTTGCCTCATAAATTGGAACATATACCTCACTAATTTCACGCAATACAAATTCTTCTTCAAGTTTTCTTACATCATCTTGTAAAGGTTTTTTTAAAAAGGATTGAAGTTTATCAATTGCATCATCATAAGTTAATTCGCTTTTTTTTACATTTGCTAAATTTTTTTCTAGTATTTGGTTTGGATAATTTTCAGTTGTTTTTGAATTTAGTTTAAAGGGAAATTTAATGTCCCTGCCGTGGTGATCAAATGCTAATTCATCCTCATTTTCAACAAATACATGTTCTTCTAATTTTAAATTGATTTTGTTTTTACCGCGTTTTCCAACAAGTGTTTTTTTAAAATTAGACTTGGTTTGAACTGGAAAAATTCCATCACCTAAAACAATCTCCGATACGTTAGAGTCAACGGAAATAGAATGAGTCGCTGCTCTGAAATAATTTGCCACGTATTTACCAGATATATTCAAGATGCACTCATAGTGCAATTTCATAGAATGGATGTGAATATCGCTATTTTTTGGACGTGAAAGTAGAGATTTGAACAAAGAAGATTTCTTATCGTCAATAATCCCCATGACTTCATTTTCATCAATTTTTTTTCGTAAAACTATTATTTTGGGATCAAAATTATTTTTCAAAACTAACCAAGTTATACAAGTCATCATATTAAACCAATTCCAATTTAAAAATAAAGAGGAATGAAATATTTTAAAATAAGAGTGTCAAGAAAACAAAAATTCCAAAGAAAGAAAAGGAGCTAATTTTGATTAAATATAGATGAAAAAATCCAACATAAATGGGAATGCAGATAAAAGAAAAGTAAACCCAGAATGGTTTACAGACAAAACTTGGATGAAAGTCCTTTCAGATAAAATTAAATCAAAAGATCAAGATATCTATCACGTACATTTTGAAAACGGTTCTAGAACTAAACTTCATTTTCACAATGGAAATCAAGTTCTAATGGCAGTGAAAGGAAAAGGCAGTCTAGAAATTTTTAAAAAATTTGGTTCGAAAAAAACAGAATTTAAAATTAAAAGAATTGAAAGAATTAGCCTCAATGAAGGAGACATTGTACATATCCCGGCAAAAACATTCCACACGCATGGATCAATTAATAAAAATAAAGAATTTTCACACATTGCAATCAACATATTGCCTAAAAAAAATTCAACATACAAAACAACATGGTATGAATCAGATTTTAAAAATAAAGTAACAAAAGTTATTTAGAACCAATGTCAATAATACAAAATTCAAAAATAGATTCTTTTGAAGGTGGTGAAGGAGTAAAAATTAAAGAATACTATAATCCAGACAATACATCAAATCAGATCAATTACAGTATAGCAAAATGTTCATTAGATGTTGGAAAGAAAACTAAACTTCATAAAATTAAATCATCTGAAATATACTATATTTTAGAAGGTAAAGGTAATTTAAAAATAAACGGAGAGGTATTTTATTTAGAAAAAAATGATTCAGCGCATGTTCCGCCAAATTCAAAACAATTTATTGAAAATATTGGGTCAGAAAATTTGAGTTTTTTATGCATTGTAGAGCCAGCATGGAAAGCAGAAGATGATGAAATTTTAGAAGAATAGCATATGATATGGCGTAATTATTTTTAACATATGTACAATTAGAAGTATTATGGATAGACGAGAAGCATTAACGATACTAAATGTTAAGCAGGATTCATCACAAGAAGAAATTAAGGCATCATATAGAAAAATGGCACTAGAATTACATCCAGACAAAAATAAAGAAAATTATGAAGATACAAAATTTAAAAAAATTACAGAGGCATATAATTTTCTAAAAAAGAATGAAGTGGACAATACAATACATCAGCAAACAAAGAAAAATTCAGGCAATCAAAGAGCTCAAAGGCCTAAACCGCAATGGGGCGCACCAGATAACGGGAATATCCCAGAACAGGATTGGGGTAAATATACACGTGAATTTGAAGAAGGTGATCCAGCTTTTTGGAAAGAATACGAAAAAAAATTTTGGGAGGATTACAATGCACGAATACGAGCAGACGGTAAAAACGGAGAGTATGAAAAAGCAAAAGAACCAGATCAGCAACCAGATCTTCATGTAGAAGTAGACAAATCTTTGTGTATTGGTTGTTGTAGTTGCGAGATTATTGCACCAGACGTATTTGAAATAGATAAACAAAGTAGGACAAATCCCAAATCAAAAGTAATTAATCAAAAAGGTGCAGGTGTAAATAAAATAATGAATGCAGCACAAACATGTCCAACAAAAGCAATAAGTGTAGAAAACATTAGAACAAAAGAAAAATTATTTCCTTACTAAATTTTCAATAGGTTGTAGTATTTTTCAATTTCAGAATTTGGTAAATTTAACGAAGAATTAAACATACTGTGAATAGGTCCAGCTGAATCAGATTTACTTCTAGGGACCAAGTGGACATGAACATGAGGTATCTCCTGGCCAGCAGTTTCGCCATTATGAATTGCAATTAAAGTGGAACCAGTGATAGAATCAACTTTAGACATCATAGCATGCACTAAAGAGAATAAATCAGAATTTTCAATACTGCTCATGTCCTGAATTTTTTTATGGTGGTTTTTTGGAATGACTAGCACATGTCCTTTTGTAAGTGGAAATGCATCCAAAAAACATATTGAATTAGATGTTTCATTGAGAATTTTAGCAGGAATTTCTCTAGAAATAATTTTACAAAAAATACAGTCCATGAGTACGAATTAAATTTTTAAAATATCAAAGTATCTATTACGGAGTGACAATATCAGCCCATGCCAAATCCTTTCCAAATTTTATTGTGACCTCATCGCCAGCATTTAATTCACAGTTTTCAATAATTTTAGGAACATCATCAATTGTTTCCACATAGCAAGTGCCGTTATCGTTATTCAAAATAACAACATCCTCAAAGACACCCTCTCGAATTAAGTGCCAAAACGGAAACACCATTGTGGATAAAACTATCCCAACAGCCAAAAAAGCACAAACAAATACTAATCCTTGTTGTTGACTAGAACTTAACTTCATTTTACCATAGGCCGCCGTCCCCACCAGCATCAGGTTTTTTGGCAGGTACGTTACCATGAGCTTTTTTCATGTGTCTTTTTAGTTTCTCAGGATCATGTAATTCAGTTCCACATGTATCACATTTGGTTTTATTATCATCATCCTTGTTGCGTTTGAATAAGCCCATAATATCACAATGATGAAGAAATACGTTATAAAGGATACTGAATTGCATCAAAACATGTTAGTGAAAAATATCACAGTTTTAGGTTCAGGGGTAATGGGTCACGGAATTGCCCAAGTATCAGCAACTGCAGGATACAACGTAGTATTGCGAGACATCAAACAAGAATTTTTAGATAAAGCAATGGAGAAAATAAAATGGAGTTTAGAT
>JACNFV010000035.1 GCA_014384445.1 Candidatus Nitrosopumilus sp.
ACAATTTCTTTCTCATCTATTGCTTTGAGATACCACTCAATGTCTCCAGGATATCCGTAAAATATCCAAGCAACACTATTGCTTTTACATTCAGGACATGATGGTTTAACTTCATTCATTGTAATTCCGCCCCTCTTTGACTGTCCAAGAATTTCTCCTCCAAAATAGAATCTCGGATGTAATTCTCCCTTAGCATTTTGAGATACGGTTTGGTTTCTCTCAACTCTTTGATTTTGATTTCCAAATCTTTCACTGTGGACAATATCTTGGCGTATTCTCCACTTGTTTTTAGAAACTTTTCTTCAATATTGGAATCTATGCCGTACTCTTTCCATGATTTTAGAAACTTGCCTCTTGAAATTTTCAACTCTGTGCGCCTGGTTGCAATTAACTGGGGGTATGCTGCTTCAGTCTCCTCACGAATCCTTTTGTTGAATATGTCATTTTTTTCATCTCGAAGCTTCTTTCTTTCTTTTAGAATCTCACTTGAATTCTCATACTTTTCTTCCAGTCTGAGATATTCGAATTGGAGTTTTGTTTGTTTGAGCACTAGCGGGTGAACATACTCAATTAGTTTTTCGGCAATCTCTTCATATTTCAAATACAGAAATGACAATTGTGAATTTATTGCGAGAAATGATTCGGTATAGTCTCTGTTTTTGTTGAATTTTTTCCACAGTTCCAGATATTTTGATTCAACTAATTTTATTTCGCGACGCAGTACTGCTGCATTTCTTGCTTTTAGCTTGTCAAGATTGTCATCCTTTTGATGCATTGCTCTTCTTTCCTTTATCGTATTGACCAAATCGATCATTCGGGGTGTTCTTTTCAATGTTTGAACCTCCTCATCTTCCATGAAAGCATCCCAAACCATGGGACCTCTTCAAAAAACAATCTTAGCATATCCATTATTGGTTTTGATTCTGTATCGCAACTCCATGCATATCCGTCCCAATTTGGTCCAGAATTAATTAGAACTTCGGCATACCACCAGTCTTTATCTTTGCGAATAAACTGGACACATTCTCTAGTCTTGTTGTTATCAAAAGTAATGTAATTATTCCCATAATTCCAGTCCAAATTTTCCATCTCATTCATTGCTTTTAGAAAATCAATCTGCGCATTTTCTTTCCTATGCACTGTCTTGCCTCTATTATCCATGTGATATGTAATGTCTTGATATTTTACATCAGATAATACGTCACATCTTTCTAATTCGTTCTCAATTACTTGCTGGATTGTTTGGTTTGATCTTAAATGAGGGTTCATTTTCTTTTCCCCCAAATTTTATCTAGATTTTCCTTGTTCTTTTCATCTCTAATCCTGGATTCTCCATTTGATTTCTCAATGTCTGCTGAGAATTCTCTGGTTATGGAATCCATAGAGTCGCCAAAATCTTGAATTGCCTTGTTGAATGAATCTATTCCGAGGCTAATATTTTCACTATTGACTTTGCTCAGAATCTTGAGAATGAATTTTCTTTTCATCATTTCAATTTCTCCGGTTCAATGCTCCAACATGATTGTGATTTAATCCACTTTGCAAATTCTCTAAACCGTGGAATGTTCATATAATTTCTTAATGCTAGTTCGTAACTTCCACCATTCCCTTTTGCAGTCTTTGAATATTTTGGATATTTTACAAAAATCACTCTTTCATAAATCCTACTGCCCTCAAAGAATCGCTCTGTATTTTTTTCTGTGGCATGTGCTGTAACTAGTAATATGATCATTCCATCGACCCAGATTGCATTTGGTATGTTGCTGATGCGACAAATGTATAGGAAATTTTCTAGATCATCCTGGGAGATTTCTTGAATAATTACTTTTTGAATCGTTTCAAGTTTGAATTCAGTCATTATTTTTTCTCCTTAGTCGTTGCAGTTCTTCTTGACCGTCAACTAGTCGTTGCTCCAAATTCTGAACAATTGTTCTGTGATATTCTAATAATGATTCTACTTTATTGAGATCATACTCTTGCCATCCAATCGCAAATGGTTTTGGAAGAATTTTTGTAATCTTCATTGATACATCTCTCCATTATCTACATTGCTTTTTGGAATTTCCAACATTTTTTCAAGTTCCTCTTGTCGTGCTTTGATGGTCTGCTCGAAGATTTTGGCTTTAGACTTGTGGTAGTTTAACTCTCCTAGCATTCGCTTAATGTCGTATTCCATATCCACGACATCCAATCTGCCTCCGAGTGATTCTCTGATGTCATTTTTTTCCATCTAGTATCCTCCGTAGAACATTGGTTCTTCATCTCGTTCGTCTTCGAACTCTCGAATAATTCTAGGATAAAAAGAAGGTCTAGAATTTAATTCGATTTTTTGAATTATGCTTTCTTGTTTCATGTATAGAATTCGTGTTTGGTGTTATTATGATCCATGTCAATAGTATGCATACTTTAGATACTGTTGGTTTATTTAGGCATAATCATTTCATAAATTATGAAGTTTCAGGCATTCTGGCAACAACTCACAAAGGAGACTAGTTCAGGAAAGAAATACCTCACAATTTCAAGAAAAAAACCGTTTACTGCCACCTATCATGATGGCAACATTGTGATAAAACCAAGTAAGATCCCTGTATTTGAAAGACCGATAACTCAAAATGAATTTCGTAAAGTTTGGAATAAAGCATCAAAACTATCTGTAGGAGAACGTTTTGTAGGAAAAAATTATCATGATGACACATTTCATGCATCATACATTATCGCACTGATGAAATCAATTGTTAATGATGGTGACATTTCTTTTTAGGTGAATCTGTTATGGGAACATACTATTTGGATATTGAAACTGATGGGCTAGATGAGGTCCAAAACAAGATAATCACCATACAATATGTGGAACTTGAACGTGGAACAGGCAAGCAACTAGGTGAATTGAGTATCCTCAAAGAGTGGGAATTGGGCGAAAAAGAGATGCTTCGTCGATTCATTGAAGATTCTCCTATCGGTAGCAAGTATCCTTTTGATTTTGTTTCAGTAGGGTATAATCTAGGATTTGAGCACAAATTTCTTTTAGAGAAATCCTCTCGATATGATGATCTATTTCCAATTAGTATTCTAGCTAGACCTTGTATTGATTTGAGAGCAATTGGAATTTTAATGAACAAAGGCGAATTCAAAAATTCTGGTCTTGACAAACTTACTGGAAAAAAACACAGTGGTTCTCCATTAATTGAGTGGTATGAAACAAAAGATTATCAAAATATTGAAAACTATATTCAAAATGAAACTGATGAATTTGTAAAATGGTATGAATGGTTGCACAAAGAGATGCCTGAATTGAGAAACAAATGGGATAAAGAATTGGAATGAAAGGAATTCATGATGCAGAAATTTTTGCAAAAGAAAAACACAAACATCAAACAAGAGATGACGGTAAGACACCATACTGGAAACATTTGAAAAAAGTTGTTGAAAATTTAGAGGGATTGGGGATTACCGACAAATCCATTCTGTGTGCTGGATGGTTACATGATACAATTGAGGATACTGATACTGACTATGATGACATTGATGATGAATTTGGTAAAGAGACTGCAAACATTGTTGCTGTAGTTACAAAAGATACTCGAATGATCAAAAAAGACCGAGAAATAGCCTATTGCAAACAACTCAAAAAAGGCTCTTGGCAGGCACAAATAGTCAAATTTGCAGACATTTTAGCAAATTTAGAAGATTTACAGTTTTCAACTAAACCTGATTTGAAACGAAACAAACAAGCAAAAAATAAACTGGAATATTATAATTCCATAAAAGATGGATTGAGAAAAAATAAGAAAAATATCTCTAACTTGGATTCTAATACATCTAGATTATCTGAATTATTTTTAAAATATAAAATAAAAATTCAACATTAAATTAAAAACTCTGCAGCGTTCTGTCCTTCTTCAGTAATTTTTATCCATCTGTTTCTACCAATCTTTTCAATTTCTATAAACTTCCATTCTTTTTCTAATGGTGCAATGATGTTTTTATCAAGACTTGCAAATCTTGCCTGTGAATGATTTTTCTCTTCTGAATTAATTGTAATGATTCCTTGCTCTTCTGCAATCTTTGCCATGTCTTTTTTTGTCATCTTTTGATCTTTTTGCTCTGAAATTATTTTCAATGCTGCAAGCAATTTTGGTTTTGGTGTTTGAATTTCATATGTTGGCAATGCAATTGTATCTTTAATTCCAAATGATTGTTGTTTTCCTTCAAAGGCTGCATACTTTTCAGGTTGTGCATAAAACGGTTTTAGATTATCACAATTTTTTAAAACCATACATGCCATCATACATGCAATTGCTTGAATTTTACTCCCTGATGCAACATTGACATAGATGTAATTGTTTTTCTCTTCTTCAATGATATCTTTAATTGATTTTATTGCTTTGAATATGCTTAGTCTATCTGAATATGCAATCTTTACTTCCACTCCGAGTTTTTTGCATTCTTTTTTTATTTTCTCCAGATATGGGGCAGATAGATCATCTGATCGATTGTCATGTGCCAACAACCATAATTTGTCAGCCTTTGTCTGCTTGAGGGGAATGGTAATCCTGTCTACTTCAAAGCCTAAAGGGGCAATGTGTACTCGAAATGTGGCTAGATTAGTCATTTAGTATCTATAGTATGCATACTATTGTGATGTTATATAATAATTCCCATGCCCAAGTTATCCTATGAATCAAACACAAAGCATAGCACTTGACTCCTGTGTCGTAATAGATGTCATGGAGAAACCCAAAGTCGCCTCTGGACTCAAAGCCCGTCTTAGAGGTAAATCAGTCAGAATCATTCTCTGTGATGTAGTTTTAGGTGAGGTGAAACGAGTACGTGGTTATACTTCAGAGAAAATAATTGCAAAATTATCTCATCTTTTAGGACGAAAAATAGAATTATCTAAAATTGAATCCTCTGATGTTTTATCTGCTGAGCAAATAACTGAACAATTCCAAATTTGTCACAATGGCGATAACAAAATCTTGAGTTTGTGCCAAGCAAAAGACTTTGTTCTAGTCACTTTTGATAGGATGCTTCTCAAGGCATGTTCATTTGTTGGAGTCGCAGCATTTCACCCATCAATGGTAGGAGGAATTTAAAAATGAAACTAACTAGAATTCTTCCAAAGTTTCTTGCAAAATCATACCAAGAAGAAGATTTGAGAAGAACGGAGATCACTTTACAATATCATAAGGGGATGGTTAGAGTTTTAGAGCAACGTGTGGCTGAAGGCGGAGCAGAACTAGATAGATTGGGAGGTCTAAAATGAATCAAAAATCATTTGATAATAAAAAATTTGTAAAGAAACTAGATGGATTAAATAGTGTAGTTGACTCTATGGATGATTTATTCAAATACCAATTAGATATGACTAGAGTTTTCAAACGATATCTTAGTCATACTAGATGCCAAATTCATGGATTCTATAGACTTCTTGGAATGTGTAATGATCAACATGTTGAAGATTATAGAAAATTTACGATTAACAAAGTCACTAAACAAAACAAGAAAAAAAGGAGAATGAAAAATGACTGAAAAGTCAGAGCCAGACAAGATTTTAGATTCTCAAAAGACTCCTATAAAGAAAAAGAAGAAACCAGAGGCAGCAGATGCTGATGATTCCTTTGACTATGATCAAGGGTATAACATTGAGGAGGTCTATGATCAATGAATTCTATAAGTAAAGTATTGTTTTGGATGTTAACAATTGGATTGGGATTTGTAAATCCTTTGATCAGTGTGGCACTAGTCATTTTGTATTATCTCCCAGGAATCATCCAGTCCGCAGTTACACCTGCTGAGGAAACAATCTATGATGAACATGCAGAATATGATGAGCCAAATGAACCAATGAAAGAGTATTCCGATGATATTCGGGAGAAGATGAGATGATAAAGACTGAATATTTTGATGAAGATTACAATACGGTAGATGAATC
>JACNFV010000078.1 GCA_014384445.1 Candidatus Nitrosopumilus sp.
TCTTACTAAGGCAAGATTTGATTTTAGTAAATGTAATGATAAATCTGCAACGTTACTTGATGAAGTAAAATTGATGGCAGACTCTAAATTAAATAAGCAGTATCCTCTTGTTGATTTTTTTAAATTATCTAATGTTTGATAATGCTCAATTCTAAACGTAATTTTTTAAAGGATATTGAACGTATTCGATCACTTTCTTCCATTATTGATAAAAAATTATCTGAAATAAAACCTTCAGATTCTGATAATATTGATAAATTAACTCTAGATGAATTGCAAGATTTAGATAAGATTGTTGGAATTGCTGATTTCATGCTATGCAAATATGCTGATAAGAAGGAAATGCGTTCAATTTTAGAGTATTTTACGTCTATTATTACAGACACCGCTAATTCTATGACTAATCTGGATGATGAAATTTCTGAATTGATCCTTTCAGCTGAAGATTCTATTAACAAAGTGAAAGATTTGCATATGCGTATTGACGATGAATCTAACCTAAAAAAAAATTATTGTAATGGTCCTGACTACAATCATAATGAAACAGGTGGAATTAATTTAACCAATTTTGTGACAGAGGTTAACACTGTAGGATACCAACAAAATTCTTCAGAGGATAATACAAGGTAATTGATATGAGTTTAGCACCACAAGAATTAGAAAATACAGCAAGCAAATATGCTTCTGAGGCAATAAAATTTGATTCCCAAGGTGCACGTGGAATGGCCATTACTCATTATCAACATGCAATTGATGCTCTTGTAAAATTATTACAACTATATCCAAATAGTAAATTAAATAATATCTACAAAGATCGATGTAATTCTTATCATAATCGAATTGGTGCCTTACAACAAGCACATGGTGTAGAGCCTGCAGTTGATCCTAAAGCTTCTGAATCTGATCAAAAAGCATCTGTAAAAAGACAAGAAAACGAAAATGATTTTGAAGATCTTGTGATGAAAGAAAAACCTGATGTAACTTGGGACCAAGTCATTGGATTGGACGAGGCAAAAAGTGCGTTACGTGAATCTATTGTTTATCCTACAAAAAGACCTGATCTATTTCCTCTTGGATGGCCAAAAGGTATGTTGCTATACGGTCCACCTGGCACTGGAAAAACTATGTTAGCAGCTGCAACTGCAAATGAAATGGACGGTTATTTCATTAACGTTGATGCGTCTTCTTTGATGAGTAAATGGTTAGGTGAGGCTGAAAAAAATGTTTCAAAATTATTTGCCATGGCTAGACAATATGCTGAGAAAGAAGGTAAACCTGTAATTTTATTTGTCGATGAAGTTGATTCTCTACTTGGTGCTAGAAATAGTGAAGTTGGTGGCGAAGTTAGATCTAGAAACCAATTCCTTACTGAAATGGATGGTGTTAATGGCAAGGGAAAACAATTGATGCTTTATGTTGTTGGAGCTACTAACAAACCTTGGAGTCTTGATACTCCTTTCCTTAGAAGATTTCAGAAGAGAATTTACGTTTCATTACCTACCCAAGAAGCTAGAGAAAGTCTTTTCTCACAATACACTGCACCTTTAAATAAAAATTACAATCTAGACAATGCTCAACTTGCTAAATTATTTGATGGATACAGTGCAAGTGACATCAAGGATGTTTGCCAGGCAGCACAAATTAAGACTGTTCATGAAATTTTTAATGCTCCTAATTACCATGAACCTGTTGAGGGCGAGGATCCAATACAGCCACGAGAACTCACCACCGCTGATTTTAAAGACATCATGTCTAGACGAAAACCAAGTGTTTCTACAGAAATGATTCGTGCTTATCATAAATGGAGCGAAGAGTTCCAAGCACTCTGATTATTTGAGTTTTTAGTGCGATCAACTTCTTTTATCTGAATTTCACATAAAACTTAAATTCACTTCGATTAGGACTTTACGAGGGTTCACAATTACTACAAAGAAATCAAATCACGCAAAAAAGTTTGGGAAGCTAATTTTCGACGATGGAACTGTTATTGATGGTGAAGGATTTGGTTTTTCTACAACAACTTTTGGTGAAATTGTATTTAATACTGGAATGGTGGGTTATACTGAAGCTCTTACTGATCCCTCATACAATGGTCAACTACTGACTTTAACATACCCGTTAGTTGGAAATTATGGTGTTCCTGATCCTTCAATTAATGATGAAGATGGCATTTCTAAATTTTTTGAATCAAATAAAATTCAAGTTCGTGGATTGGTAGTTCACGAATTATCTTTAACTGCAAGTCATTGGAATTTATCGATGACATTAGATGAGTGGATGTACAATGAAAAAATTCCTGGAATTTCTGGAATTGATACTCGTGCATTAACTATGAAGCTTCGAAATAGCGGTGTCATGATGGCTGCATTAGTTGTATCTGATTCTGAAATTAATGTTGAGGATATAAAAAAACAACTTGCATCTGCAACTCATTATGACTCTGAACAATTTATGGATGTTGTATCTACAACACATGAAAAAACTTATGGTGATCAGGAACAGTGTGTTGTTGTAGTAGACACTGGTGCCAAAAATGCAATTATACGAAATATTCGAGAAATCGGGTATAGGGTAATTTTAGTTCCTTGGAATACATCTTATGAAAAAATAATGTCCTACAAACCGAAAGGAGTTGTACTTAGTAGTGGTCCTGGTGATCCACAAAAATGTCCTGACACAATTACTGCTGTAAAAAAATTAATTGAAAATAATGTTCCTACGTTGGGTATATGTTTAGGTGCACAAATTATTGGTATTGCTGGAAATACTGAAACTTACAAATTAAAGTATGGCCATAGGGGACAAAACAAACCTTGTGTTAATCTTGAAAATAACCAAGTCTATGTAACTAGCCAAAACCATGGTTACGGTATAACTCCTGAATCTCTTGAAAAATCTGATTTTAATTTATGGTTTACAAATGCGGATGATCATACCGTTGAAGGAATAAAACATAAAAACCAAAATTGTTTTGCCGTCCAATTTCATCCAGAAGCTGCTCCTGGCCCTAATGATTGTAAATTTATTTTTGAAGAATTAAAAAATTTAATGGAGTTAAAAAAAATTGCCTAAGAATGAATCTCTAAAAAAGATACTTGTACTTGGAAGTGGTCCAATCAAAATTGGGGAAGCTGGTGAATTTGATTATTCTGGAAGTCAATGTCTTAAAGCAATACACGAAGATGGAATCAATAGTGTACTGATAAACCCAAATGTTGCTACAATACAAACTGACACTAGATTCGCAGATAAGGTGTATCTGCTTCCTGTAAATGCTGAATATGTCGAATCAATTATTGAAAAAGAAAGACCTGATGGGATTATGCTGGCATATGGTGGCCAAACTGCACTAAATTGTGGAGTAAATCTTGATGATTCTGGAATTTTACAAAAATACGGTGTTAAGGTACTTGGAACTCAGATTCCTGGAATTAAAAATACTGAAGATAGACAACTCTTCAAGGACTCCATGAAACAATGCGGAATGCCTGTATTGAAAAGTCGCACAGTAAATAATTTTGAGGACGCAAAAAAGACTGCAGAAGAATTATCCTACCCTGTAATTGTCAGAGTTGCGTATACTTTGGGTGGAAGAGGCGGTGGTGTTGCTTATAACGAAATTGAACTTCATGAAATTGTTGAACGAGGTCTAAAGGCTAGTCTCGTTAATCAAGTACTAGTTGAGGAATACATTGGTCATTGGAAACAAATTGAATATGAGGTAATGCAAGATTATGATGGAAACAACGTGATTGTTTGTAATATGGAAAATGTTCTTTCTATGAAAGTACACACTGGTGATAACATTGTAGTTGCACCATCTCAAACTATTGATAACCATGAATACCATATGTTGCGTACTGCTGCATTACGTGCAACAAAACATGTTGGAATTGTTGGAGAGTGTAATATTCAGTATGCTCTTGATCCTGATTCTGATAGGTATGTTGCCATTGAAATTAATCCTCGCCTTTCACGTTCATCTGCACTTGCAAGTAAAGCAACTGGATATCCTTTGGCATACATGTCTGCAAAGATTGGATTAGGATACAATTTATCTGAACTTGTAAATCGAATTACACAAAACACCACTGCTTGTTTTGAACCTTCGTTAGATTACGTTGTATGTAAACATCCTAGATGGGATTTTGAAAAGTTTGAACTTGTAAATCGAAGACTAGGACCTACTATGAAATCTGTTGGTGAGGTTATGGCTATTGGTAGAACTTTTGAGGAATCATTTCAAAAAGCAATTCGAATGTTAGATATTGGAAACGATGGTTTAGTTTTGAATCGTACTACTGGTGTCACATATACTGAAGAAGAAATTGAATACAAACTTTCTCATCATGATGATCATATTCTTTATTATGTTGCAATAGCACTTAAAATGAAAATTTCAGTAAAACGAATTTATGCATTATCTACAGTTGATCCTTGGTTTATAGAAAAAATTCAAAATATTGTAAACATTGAAGATAAATTAAAAAATTCAGATCTCGATGAATCTTTACTTTGGGAGGCTAAAAAGATGGGTTTTGCTGATAAGCAAATTGCACGCGCAAAAGATACCACTCCTGATGAGATACGTGCCCTACGAAAAAATTTAGGCGTAATTCCATCTGTAAAACAAATTGACACTCTTGCTGCTGAGTGGCCTGCTGTTACTAATTATCTATACTTGACTTACGGTGGATATTCTAACGATGTCACAATTCCTGAAGATGAAAAAGCAATAATTGTACTTGGTGCAGGTCCATATCGAATTGGAAGTAGTGTTGAATTTGATTGGGGTACTGTCAACATGGTTTGGGGGCTGCAGGAAAATGGTGAAAAAAATGTTTGCGTAGTAAATTGTAATCCTGAAACTGTTTCAACTGACTATGATATCTGTACAAGACTTTACTTTGAAGAGTTAACTCAAGAAAGAATTTTAGATATTACTGAATTTGAAAATCCAAAAGGTATCATCACATGTGTTGGTGGACAAACTGCAAATAATCTTACTCCTGGACTTGCACAACATGGTATAGAAATTTTGGGAACTAGTGCGCATGATGTTGATAGAGCTGAAGATCGTTCAAAATTTAGTGCTGAACTTGATAAGCTTCATATTCCACAACCTCGTTGGCAAGCATTTTCGAATCTCAGTGAAGCTAAAACTTTTGCACAAGATGTTGAATTTCCTGTGCTTGTTAGACCTTCATATGTTTTATCTGGAGCTGCAATGAAAGTTGTTTGGTCTCAAGATGAACTAAAAACATATGTCAAAGAAGCTACTGATGTTTCTCCTGATCATCCTGTTGTTATTTCCAAATTCATGTTAAATTCACTTGAAGTTGATGTGGATGGAGTTAGTAATGGTGAACAAGTTGTAATTGGTGCAATTGTTGAACATATTGATAGCGCAGGAGTTCATTCTGGTGATGCTATGATGGTGATTCCTCCTTGGAGATTAAGTAATAAAATAATTGAAACAATCACTGAATACACAAAAAAAATTGCATTAACATTTAATGTTCGTGGACCGTTTAACCTTCAATTTTTGGTTTATGATGATCATGTCTATGTAATTGAACTCAATATTCGAGCATCAAGATCAATGCCTTTTGTTTCTAAACTTGTAAAATTGAACTTAATTTCTTTGGCATCTAAGGCTATCTTGAATAAACCTCTGCCTAAAATCCCTGAAAATAAATGGCAAAAAATTACTAATTATGGA
>JACNFV010000102.1 GCA_014384445.1 Candidatus Nitrosopumilus sp.
CCAAAAATTCCAATTTCTACATCTTTTTCCATTAATATTTCACCAATGATTTACAATTGTATTTACTGATGCCTTTAATTCCATTCAAATCTGTTAATTCTATAATGAATGCAAACCCTGTAATTTTTCCACCTACTTTTTCAATTAATTTTGCAGATGCCTTTGCTGTTCCACCTGTTGCAAGTAAATCATCACAAATTACAATTTTTTGACCCTCTTCGATGATGTCTTTTTGAATTTCTATTGTATCCTTTCCGTATTCTATTGTATATGCTAATTTTGCAGTCTTTCCAGGTAACTTTCCTGCTTTTCTAATCATAACCATTCCTTTGTTGTATTTTAATGCCAAAATTGTTGCTAGTAGAAATCCTCTTGACTCAATTCCTGCAAAGACGTCTACGTCTTTTGGATGAAAATGTTTTGAAAATTCATCTGCAATATATGATAATGATGACGGATCTTTTAGGATTGGACTAAAATCTCTAAATAATATTCCTTTTTTTGGAAAATTTGGGTATTCTGTAATTTTGTCTTTAAGATTCATTATGACTTCTCTAATTAGCTAAGATAAAATTGTTTTACTTCATTATGACTTTAAATGTTGTTTCACTTGAACTAATTGCATCATATGCTTTGATGTTATATGTTCCTGGAATTGTATCTTTTGGAGTAGACCAAAACGTTTCACATTTGTATTCTTTTGTTGTATTACACATTAGTTCCTGTACCTTGTCTCCTTCTGCATTTGATATTTGTATTATTATGGATGTTTTATGAGATGCTGTAATATCGATTTTAAGTAAATCTCCTGCCATGATTGTTTCAGTTGTTTTCACAGTCATTCCTTCCTTTATTTCAGAAAATACATCGAACTGAATTTTCTGTAAATTGGAACCACTCGTAATCATAATTTCCCATGATCCTGTTTTTCCATCTGAAGGAATTTTCAATCTTTCTTCAGAAAACATTCCTTCACTATTTGATGCAATTTCTAAAGTTTTCACCTCTTTTCCATCAGGATTAGTTAGAGTTACAGTCATTAGCGAATTGGGGTTTGTTGTACTGCCTAACAACAATATGCGCTCTCCTTGATTGTATTCTGTTTGTGTTACTTTACTACTGATTTGTCCTGAACCTGATAGTAGTCCTACTGAAAAGTTTTCACTATTTTGTGAACCTCCTTTTTTAACTACTGCTGTATAAATTCCTGATACATAACCTGATAAATCTAAACTATGTTGTCCCCTGCCATCTGCTTTTAATTGAATTGTTATATCTGAACCGACAACACTTCCTGATGGTGTTATGATTATCAGCGATACTTTTTCTGATGGTATGCCTGCTAAACTGACTATTGGTTTTTCTGTATTCTTATAATTTGTTTTATCAAATTTTATGTTCACTGGAATTGTTGGAAATACGTCATAGCCCACATAAACAAATTCTTTATTGTTTTTTTGAGTTGCAATTAAAGTCCATGTTCCTTCTATGTCATCGTTTTCAGTTGTTTGATATTCAAATTCTACTAGTCCTGAATCTGCAACCTCTATGATGTCTGACGCGATTTCGTCTCCCACATTATTTTCTAAAATCAACTCTATTGGGATGTTTGGCACGGCTGTTCCAGTAAATTTAATTAATTCCCCTGCGTCAAATTGTATTTTTTCTGGACTGATTATGATTACTTTATTTGTTTTAACGGTCCACTTTTTTAAAATCTCATTTCTTCCGTCAGAAACTGATACGCTATATTCTCCAAACTGTGCATCCAATGGTATGCTGATTGGTTCTAATAACTTCCATGTTCCTGTATTCTCTATTGTTGTTATTCTGCTGTTAATTGTTGTTTTTTCTGGATTGATAATTTCTATTATGATGGATTTTCCTGGAGTCCCTGTTCCTTCAAGTTCCAATTCATCTCCTTGATACACTATGTCTGGAATTCCTCTTACTTCAAGTCTAACATTTTCATTTCCTAGGATTCGATTTGTCTTTTCTCCTAATTTCAGACTTATTTTTTTCTCTATTTGATCATGACCTATAATTTTAAAATCAACCCTACTTTCTTCTTCTATATTTGGAATTTGCATTGTTGTAACAAAATGACCCTTGCTATCCGTTATGAAATTTCCAATTTTTTCAGTATCGATATAAAAATTAAATTGTTGAGATGCAGCAAATTGGTCCCCTGTAATTCGAATTGTTGATCCTGAATTTGGTTTATCTGGTATAACTCTGAACGTTGATTCTGCAAACATGCTTATTCCGTTATTTTTGTAATTTTGATTTAATTCTATGTTTGAATTCTGAGTGACATCTGATAATTTAGATAATTTGATTACCCCTGTATCTATTGTTTTATTTTCTTTGTCTAATGCTTTCCAATTAATTATCGGATTTATTTTATCTGTTTTAAGTCCAAATTTTACTTGTTCATTTGGTTTGAGTGTTTCAGATGATGTAAAAATAATTACCCCCTGTTGATTTTTTTCACCTGTCCATCCTTTTTCTGTTTTAAATGATTTAAAATTAAACTCCTCCCCTAGCCAAACTCTGAAAGTTTTAATCTCATTATCTGAATTATTTGTAACTGTAATTATTGCTGTTTCATCTATGCCTGTACTTGCAACATTGATTTCATCTGCATAGACTTCCAATGGAATTAGGATTAAAGATATTGAAAATAATACTATGATTGAAATAGACATTTTTTTATGTGATGATTTATTTATTTTCATAATTTGTTTTTTCATCCTTGTTTTCTCTCTTTTTGAAATTTATTTAGTTCTGGCTTTATGGATGTATTTTGATACTGTCTGATTCTTTCGGCAATTAGTCTGTATAATGTTCTAAATTGGTCCTTAGTTTTATCTGATAAGAAATCTGTTTGTTCCAATGCAATTTTTTCACAAATGTATCTTGTAATTTCCTCATTGTTGAATTTACCCCAATCATCATCTCTGTGCTCTTCCCATATTTTTTTCAATTTTTCTAAAACGCCTTTACCTTCTTTAGAGTTTATATTTTCATGTGTGAGATTCGAATACCCTTCTTGCCTTAATTTAATTTCATAAGTTTGATTTACTGCGTGTAAGTAGTCTTCAATTACAACATAATCCTCTATGGATTCTATTTTTTTACCTTCTCTTTCAAAAAATATTGTTTGAATTGCTGAAAACTGGTTTGATTCTAATTGCGCTGAAATTTGTTTAGATTCTTCAGTGTTATCTAATAAAACAAATGTTTTGTAACCGTGATTTCTATAAAAAATTGCTAAAGGTAATACTGCGTTTTTATTATATGCTGCAATTACATTCAGCGGATTCATTGAAATATTTGGATCTTGCAAAAATTTGTCAAATGCATTTAGATACATTGAGTCTGACATTGTTTCGACGATAATCACTGGTCTGGAGTTTGTACCTATTTCCCTGTCTACAATTGCCTCTACTTGACCTCTGCATAATCCGTATAGAATCGGTGTTAGTGTTTTATCATCTGCATTCCAATAATCGTAAAATATCCTACTCAGATGTTTTCTCTTATCTAATTCTACAACTAGCAGATTCCCTGGTGTGTAATCAAATATCATAAACGGTGAGTGTGTTGCATATAGTACTTGATTTGAACCTGCTAAATTTTTCAATAAATCTGAAATACCCATTTGCTGTGTAGGGTGAAGATTTCTTGCAGGCTCATCTAAAAGCAGTATTGCTTCTTTTAATTCTGATCTTTGTGTTTCAGCTGCAAAGTTTACAATAAATGAAAATGTCCATTTAAAACCCTCTGCACGCCGATTTAACAATCCAGTGTTTGTAATTGTCCCATCCTTGTGCACATCTGAAATTACTACGCTCATAATGTTTCCTGGATTGTATCTCAAGTCAACATGAATGGGATCTCCCTTCCATGCTGGATTCAATTTTTTGGTTAATCTGTTACTTGCTGTATTTAGTAATTTAATGCATTTGGATGGTTGCCCTTTTACTTCATCTAATTCCTTAATGTCTAGTTCTGCTAAATAAAATAAATTTCTGACTGTCTCTGCTTTGTCAAATTCTTCCACAAATTCAATTGAATTTTCTCTTTCTTCGTTCTCTTTTCGTAAATACTCGTTAAGATTGATGTTGCCGTAGATTTTTTTATAATCTGAAAAATAAACAAATCTTGGATGTAATTCTGCTGCAATAAAATTTTGTAAAGCTACTTTTTGACTTTCACCACTTAGTAAATTTGAAAACTGATTTTCTGCTTTATGGTAAATTTTTTCCCATTCTTCAATTACTTTTGGTTCTTGAATTGCTATTACATGAAATTCATTGCTAAATTCTGCCATTCCACTATCAAACGACTCTTGATTTTTAGGAACTGAGTCATCAAATAATTTTGTATTGATTTGTATTCTTATGTGATTTGGAAGCGTATCTAAAAATTCAAGAATTTCTTTTGTAAAATTCTCCCATGAATTAAGTCCTTGATCTTTGATTTCACTGATTTCTATATCTTCAAATTCATATTGGACTTTTTGATTTCTATTTGTTCTAGATAGTTTAATTTTTTTAATTTTTGGCAATCCTGGAAATTTCTCTTTTAACATTTCCATTTCATGTTCATTCATTTCAAATTCACCTTCAGCCAGTTTGATTTCATCTTTGAGCTCCTCTGACATTTCATCACAAAGATCTAACTCTGAAATCTGCTCATCTCTGTTCAATAATGTTAAAGCCTGTAAAATGGTAGTTTTCCCACTTTCGTTTCTTCCCACAAAAGCTGCTAAATCTCCTACTGTGATTTCACCAGAATCGTGAATACAACGGTATGCCCTAACTCTAAATTTTCTAAGTCGCATATAGCGATATCACATGGATACGATTTAACTTATTCGTCACATTCAGTTTTTATGCTAAATTTTTGCTAAATAGATATAAGGGAATTCCTTAATTTATAACAAAATGGTATCTACAAGACTATTTGTTGTATTTATTTTACCTGTAATTTTCTCTGTAATTGTTGGCTCTATAGTTATGACCGATACCCTTCAAAAACCTGATAGGGAGCTAAACATGTGGCCTATGTCTAGCTCTGAAACATCTCATGGTTCATCCATACAGATAATTGGTCTTTCAGCTCAATATTCCCTTTCAGAATCTATAGAAATTAAAGTCAAAGTTAGTGACTCTTCTTTTAATTGCGGGGATCTGTACATCACAATTTACGACTCTGACAAAAGTAATGTGGTCACTCAAGGTGCATTTTTTGAACAGTGTTTTAGCAGTGAATCTAACCTCATTCCTATCAGCGATAAATTTTCTAAAGTGATTAACACACCTGGTTCATATGACTTAGTCGTAGATATGATCTCAAAAGACTTATCCAATATCTCTACTAGTGGAACATTTACTGTTAAATAGGAATGATTTATTGTATGATAAGTGACAAATTTAATTTAAAAAAATGGTGATTATATGACAAAAATTGATGAAGCAAATAAAATTAAAAAGGAAATTGAAGAGTTACAAAAGAAGACAAGAATTCTTGAAGCAAAACCTGCTAAAAAATCAGCCAAAGCAAAACCTGCAGCCAAAGCAAAACCTGCAGCCAAAGCAAAACCTGCAGCCAAAGCAAAACCTGC
>JACNFV010000104.1 GCA_014384445.1 Candidatus Nitrosopumilus sp.
TCATTGAGGCTTCTAATACTGATACTTCTTCTCTAATTATATTTTCAACGGTTTTCACCTTGTTTAATCTGGCATTCATGTTTTTCTCAACCATTTCTGCAATTTGATCTAAATTCATTAGTTTAACTCCTCCAATGGTTGCTACTTTTTCATCTACCGTTCTTGGATTTGATAAATCAAGTATCATCATTCCGTTATTTTTATTTTTCATTGCGTCTGTGATTCTTTCTTGTGTTACCAGAAAGTATGGTGCAGTTGTTGCAACAAATATTATATCGTATCTGTTAAATCCTGATAAAACTTCTTCAAACTTAATTGGCTTTCCTCCCATTGTTTCACAAAATGTTTCTGATCTTCCAATAGTTCTACTTGTAACATTAAATTCATACCCTCTTCTTTGTAATGATTTTGCAACTAGGGTTGATACTTCTCCAGTTCCAATCAAAAGAATTTTCTTTGTTTTTAACTCATCAATATTTTCTTCTGCAAGTTTTACTGCCATTGATCCTACTGATATCCCACCTTTGCCAATCCCGCTAGAATTTCTAATCCTAGTTCCCATTCTGATTGCCTTATCAAACAATGTATTGAGATGTTGACCTGACGCTTTTACTTCTCTAGCTGAAGTTAGGGAGTTTTTTATTTGGCCTAAAATTTGTTCTTCACCTAATACCATTGAATCTAAGCCTGACGTTAACTTTAACAGGTGATGCATTGCTTCCTGATTTTCTACAAATTCTATATTTTCATTAAATGTTTCTTCATCAAGTCCTGTTATGCTTGCCCATGTTTTTTTAATTTTATCTATGTTGTCTGATTTTGATTTTGCAAATAATTCAATTCTATTGCAAGTTTGAATTATTACACATTCATCTAATTCTGAATGTTTTTTAAATTGCTGATATGCGTTTTCAACATCTTTGATAGTAAATTTCTCTAAAATATGGATTGGTGAGTTACGAAAAGTTACACGTGCATTTATGATTTTTTGATTCATTTCCATTTTTTTAGTATCTCTATTGCTCGCTTTTCAGCTTTTTTTATCTGCCCGTCTTTTATTAACTGATCAATATGATTGTCAGTCATGATGCTGCGTAGACATTCTTTTCGTTCAAATTGAGTGGGAATAATTTCTTTAGATAGTTCCCGTGATATTTTTTGTATTTTGATTTGAGCAATATCCTCTTTTGAAATAACTTTTTTTAGTGCAATTTCAGCTTTTGATTTAATTTTTTTTGCCATTATTGGACTCCTACCTCCAGTGAAAATTGCAACTTGAATCATTTTTTCAAAATCAATAATGGCTGCATTTGCAAAATCACTATCTTCAGGATTATCTGAACTGTATGCTATTATTTTCTTTTTCTTTGCATAGTTGATTATTTTTTGATTAATTTTTTTATCATTTGTCGTTGTAATTATTAAATCTGGTTTTAATTCTAAAATAAATTTTATATTTTCAATTTTTTGTTTTTTTAATATAATTTTTTTTGTTTTTACCAATTTTGAAATCTGGGAATTTATAGAATCGCTAATAACCATAATTTCACATTTTTCATTTACTATTGATTTTATTCTTTTTTCAGCCTCATTTCCTCCCCCCACAATAATGATTTTCTTACCTTCAAGATTTAGATTTATTATCATCGATCCAAAACACTGCGGTTTCTATTTATGTATTAAAAATTACTGTGTGAAATACTAGCTACATTTTTAATTGAATCTCAGATTAATTCACTTATTGTCTTCTTTAGGTGAATCTGATAAGGAACTTCTAAATGAAATTCAATGGACATTTCCATTGGTTACTAGACCATTCGATGCCATTGCAAAAAAATTTGATACTACTCCAGAAATTATTAAAGAAAATTTGAAAAATCTTAAAGAAATTGGCGTCTTAAGACAATTGAGTGCAATTTTTGATACTCGAAAACTTGGTTACACTAGTTCATTGGTTGCAATGGAAATTGAACATGATGAATTGGATCATGTAGCTAGTCAAATCAATCGTCATCCTGGAGTGAGTCATAATTATGAACGTGATCATCAGTTTAATCTCTGGTTCACATTAGCTGTACCTCCCGGTGCTGATCTAAACGATGAGCTTGAAAAATTTAATGTTCTGAAAGGAATTAAAAAAGTTAGAATGCTTCCAACTTTACAATTATTCAAAATAGGTGTAAAGCTTGACTTGGTCGATGATAAGAAACATGACATTGCACCATCTGAAGAAAAGAAAGAAATTAAAAATATTGAATTCAAACCTACAGAAGAAGACAAAGATTTTATCCGTGAATTACAAAAAGATATGGAAATTATTGATGAGCCATTTGTAAAGGCTGCAAAAAATCTCGGTATTACTGAAGATGAAGTATTTGCAAAAATGAAACACTATGAGGATGTAGGTGTCATGCGAAGATTTGCAGCCATTTTGAGACACAGACAAGTCGGATTCACTGCAAATGGTATGATTGTCTGGAAAGTTCCTGAAGATAGGATTACTTCTGTTGGCGAAACACTAGGATCATTTCCTCAAGTTAGCCATTGTTATGAGCGCCCTACTTACGACGATTGGCCATACAATGTATTTTCAATGATTCATTGTAAAACACACGATGAGGCTTATGATGTAGCTAAAACAATTCAGGACCAAATCAATGTTGATGAATACAAAATCCTTTTCAGTTCTCGTGAATTTAAAAAAACTCGAGTTGAATATTTTGTTGAAAATTCATTTAGTTTAGAAGACACTACTGCTTAAATTTCATTTTTATCGTGTCCAACCACATGAATGTTACAAAAATACTGATCATTCATGTTGCAATAGTATAGTGAATCTTTTCCACATTCTTTACATGGTGGTTTTTCATCCTCTTGTGATAATTTGGTATGATAAATTTTACTTCTAGTTGTGACACTTGAATTTTTATAAATTCTAGTTAAATTTGAATAATATTTCAATTCTTCTGGATTTAAGATTTGATCACTTTTGATTTTTTTAATTATCAATTGCCATTTCTTATATTTGCCAATTTTGGCAAGCTTCATCCTCTCAATGATTTCTATAGTTTTTTCTGAATTTATTGGAGCATCCATTTGGAAGTTAGTTTGTTTGTGGTGTTGCTTTTAATTCATAAGATGGCCATGTACTGTAAATTTCTTCAATCTCCTTCATATCTGATGCTGAAATATATTCTCCTTTAGTCATTTCAACATAATTCACAATTTCTTCTTCACTAATTACTGTAGGAAATACTGATGCAAATCCTTTCTTTGACATGATAAATTTCATTGATAATTCTGTGATGGTTAAACCTGTTCTTTCTGCAATTGGTTTGAGCACTTCTACTTTTGCTAATGATGCTTTAATCCATTCTCCTTTTCTTACTGATCTGTGATCTTTTTCATCAATTTTTGTCTCAGCGTTAACTTTTCCTGTTAGTATTCCTGATGCTTCTGGAACTCTAACTAGAATTCCTACATCTTTTTCTTCAGCCTTTTCCATTAATTCATTGCCTGGTGATTGTTCTAAAATGTTGTATACTGTTTGAACTGCACTTACATTTGGTCTTTCCATTGCTTCCATGCCCTCTTGTGTCCACCCAATTGCGGGACCTAAAGCTACTTGATATGTGCTAATTGATTTATCTGCAACAAAACTATCTAGCACCTCAAAAATTGAATTATCTCTGATGTGATTTAATTTTGGATTATGTAATCCATACATATCTAAATGATCTGTTTGCAATCTTTTCAAACTCTCTCTTAATGCTTTTCGAGTAAAATCTTCATCAAACTTTTGAGGTAATTCCTTGTGTCCTATTTGCTCTACTTCTGAAAAATCATATCCATATTTTGTAGATATGACAACTTCGTCTCTCATATCTTTGAAAACTTCACCAATGAGTCTTTCACTCAATCCTTTTCCATACATGTCACCAGTTTCAAAAAAGTTAATTCCTAAATCATATGCCTTTTTGAGCATTCTTTTTGCTTCGTCTTCTTCAATTTTTTTACCCCACCAATCTAATGCAATCGACCATGCGCCAAATCCCACTTCTGATACTTTGATGTCTGTTTTTCCTAGCTTATTGTAATTCAATTCTCATTTACTTATTTGGAATTTCATCATTTATGTTTATGCCAGATTCTAATCTCTGATATTTTGTTTTAGTATTTGTTATCCTAAACTTGTGATTAACGGAATGATGTCTTTTTTTACACATACGATCATTGGAATGTCATTTTTTACGTATGTTGAAACTTGAGTTTCTCTTAAATCCATGATTAAATCTTGAAAATCTCTGATATCATCTACCTCAAATGCTAGCATGAAATCTTCATCGTGAATTCCAAATGAATACGTGGTATTGAGTACTATTTGTGGGTATTTTCTACTAACTGCTATGTGTTCATCCATTATTTCTTGACGTTTTTCCTTTGGCAGTAGATACCATTCTCTTGTTTTTGTAAATGGATAAACTATGACGTGTTTTTTCTGATTATCTCCTTTAATGAATCCTAATGTTTTCTGGTCTTGCACATAAAATGATGGTCTTGTACATGACAAATATGTCATTGATGGAATGATATATTTTCCAAATACCGTTTTGTATAATTTTTCAATTACTGTTTGAATTTCTTCAACTGTGGGTGCTGCAAACCAAAACAAAAAATCCGTATCATCACGTAATCCTAAATTAGAATAGGCTCTAAACATTATTCCTGAATTTTTGATAATGTTTTCTACCTCTTTTGCGGATTCCTCTTTTGCCAAATCTGCCATCCATCTCCATTTTGGATCAACTTTAAAAAATGAAAAATTAAAGAAATACTGTTCACTCTTTTCTGACATAATTTTTAATTTCTAAAACCCTATTTAAATAAAAAACATCTTATTTACTGTGATATTTCTATGATTTTTTCTTTAGATTTATGGCCTGATTTTATTTCTATTGCTGTTGTAGATATTGCAAAATACTTTGCAATTTTTTTAATGATTTCTTTATTTGCCTCGCCTTTGATTGGTTTTGATTTAATTCCCATAGATACTTGATCTTTTTCAATTTTTAAGAAATCTTTAGAAAACTGTACTTGAACTTTGTAAATCAATATTTTTTTAAAATTGGTTTTAGATTTAATTATGCAGTTTTTTCTAAAGCCCATTCATAACCTTCGGCTTCTAATTTTTGTGCAAGAGATGCATCTCCTGTTTGTAGGACTTTGCCTTCTGCAAATACATGCACAAAGTCTAACTTATCTAAGAAATTTAGAATTCTGGCATAGTGAGTAATTATGATTACTGTTGCATCTTTTGTTGATACTTTGCTGATTGCTTGAGCTACTGATTGAACTGCATCAATATCTAATCCTGAATCTGGTTCATCTAAAATTGAAATTTTAGGTTTTAAAACTGCCATTTGCAATACTTCTGCACGTTTTTTCTCTCCTCCTGAAAAACCTTCATTTAGATATCTTGAAAGGAATTCTTCTCTTAATCCTACTTTAGCTATGTTTTCTTTAAGATATTTTTGAAATTCTCTTACTGTGATGAATACTTCTCTATCATCTCCATCCATTGCTTTACTTAGAGAATTATATGCTGTTCTTAGAAAGTGAGAAAATC
>JACNFV010000194.1 GCA_014384445.1 Candidatus Nitrosopumilus sp.
AGAAATTGTGGTGGATGTCTTATTGAAGCAACAAATTGTTTACATTGCTTCAAATCAACATCCATGATTTGTAAGACATGCTCTACATTGACTTGTGAGCAATTTCATTCGTTATGTATGCCCAACCCGACCGTATCTGTGCCTAAAATCATGTCTGGATTCTGTATTATTCCAGTTTCCATGGCATGATTTTTTTTAAAATTATTAAAAATTTTTACTGGTAAATTATTTACCTTTAACTAAATTGAAAAGTTGTCTGACTGCCAATTTTGGATGATTCATTGCCAATTTGAGCATGTTTGATAATCCAAAATCTGCTTTTATAAAATCTAAAAATTCATCCGTTTTTAATTCGTTAATTATGTCTAGTTCTTTATCCCATTCTTTATCTGATAAGCCAATCCACCGGTCTTGAACTTTTCCTGCAGAGTTAATTTTTGATTCAATTGCATTTCTCCATTCTTCTTCATATGGATATAATGCATCTTTGTCTGTCTTTTTATTTTTTATCGCATCTGATGCAACTTTACCTGCAACTCTTCCAAATTTTATTGCATATCTGATTCCCTCTAAAACTAATGGGTTTGCTTGTCCTGCCGAATCTCCTACTAAGATTAAATTATTAAAAACAGTTTTTCGTGATAAACCGTCGTTTGGAATTAAACCATAATGGAATTCTATTGGTGTTATTTTTCCTAATTTTTTTATTGGCCCTAATTGTTTTTCAATAATTTCCTTAAGTCTTTGAGTTGGGTCTACATCTGATTCTGGTTTGCCTACTCCCACTCCAATTCTTACAATATTATTTCCTAATGGAAATATCCATGCATATCCTGCAGGCGTGTATTCTTGTCCGACCATTAGCCACCATGTATCTGGATCCGAATTTTCTACCGTTGCTTCATACTCTGCACCTGCCCCGAACCTTTTCCATTGTGTGACAAAACCCATTGCTTTAGAAATTGTAGAAGTAAATCCTGTAGCATCAATAACTATTTTTGAATGAAATGTTATTTTCCCGTTTGGCCCTGTACCACTTACACCTATGATGTCATTGTTTTCATTTTTGATAACTTCGTTAATGTTAATTTTTAGAAAAATATCTGCGCCTTCTCCTTCAGCTTCATGCGCCAACCATCGATATGTTTTTCTTACATCTAATACTGCTGCTGTTGGAATTGAATCCTTGATTGTTACTTCGTTATTTGGTGAGACAAATGAAAAATTCTTAATTGGATTGTAACAATCATCTGGAATTCCAAATTCTTTGACACTTTCAATCCATGTGACTCCGCTTGTTCGTACTGTTTCAGCAATTGAATTTTCTTTTTCAATTAATGCTACCTTTATTCCATTTTTTGCAGCTGTAAATGCTGCTGATGATCCCGCTGGTCCTCCTCCTACCACCACTAAATCATAATTATGTTCTTCAGGCAATTATATTCAATGATAACTATCTAGGATATAATTTTGAGGAATATCTGTAATTGTTATTTTTTTAACACTGGTTCGCCTGCAGTATCGTTTTCTCTTTCAGCATCAAAAGTTTCCATGTGGGCTAGATCTCTGTGCATGTAACTATGAGTCTCGCCCTTTGTTTTTCTACAGAATTGTGAATGAATTTTTTTCTCAACTTCTAATGTTGTTTCATTTTCATGAAATAGGCGTTTTCCACAGTCTTCGCATCTAAATTCAGGCATAAACCTTGTCTACCTCAAATCTATTTAGATGTTTCAGAATTTTTTTATGGCTGATCTATCTTACATGCAGACATAATCCTAAACTTTAGATGTTTCAATATTGGTTGTAATCTATGTCTGAATTTGATTCTATTTCATTTTTTATGTGGAGTGCGATTACGGGAATTACAATGTTGGTTGTTGGATTTTCTTATCGTAGATATTTAAAGAAAAATAATTCCTTTTGATAATTTTTACAACATGTTGTTTATTTTTTTAATATATTGTATAATGCCTGTATAATCTAAATCGCCTAATCCTTCTTTTATGCCATTTTCATAAATCTCTTCAGCTTTACTTATCATTGGTAGTTCTATTCCTAAGTTTTTAGATGCATTTGTCATAGTTGTGATATCTTTTTTTAAATTTGCTAGTGTAAATGTTGCATCATAATTACCTTCCAACATTTTAAATGCTTTATTTTCACTCATTCCTGTTTTAAAATATGTTGAATTTAGAACTTCTAGAAAGATCTTTGGATCTACATTTGATTTTTTAACCAATGTAATTCCTTCTGATAATGATAATGCCAACATTGTGATTTGCAAATTCATTGCAAGTTTAATTGAATTTGCTACCCCCTGTTCTCCTAAAAATAATACTTTGTCTGCAATTTTTTCAAACACTTCTTTACAATGTTCAAAAATATCTCTTGATCCTGATACCATCATTACTAATTTTCCTGTAATTGCGACATTTGGACCTCCCATAACTGGAATTTCTAATTTTTTAATTTCATATTGTTGAAATTCTTTTGCAATATTTTTTGATTCAACTGGATCAATTGTACTCATATCTGCAACAATTAATTTATTGTTTTTTCCTTCTATGATTCCATTTTTTCCAAATGATACTTCTTTTACAGCTTCTGCATCTTTCACAATAATTATTATCATTTCTACTTTTTCTGCCATTATTTTTGGTGATGATACCGCATGTGCGCCTTTTTTTTCAACTTCGTTTGTTTTTCCTTGAGTTCTATTGTGGACTGTAACCTCATATCCTAAATCTAGTAAACGTAAAGCTACAGCGTTTCCTAAAATTCCAATCCCTATGATCCCTATTTTCATTGATTCACCCCAAAATTATTTTTAAAATTAATGCCGTTCTTCATTTTGTATTTCCCATTGAGCATTTCCTATTCTTGATACTGCAAATTCTAGTTGCCCTATTGTTTTATCTCCTTTCTTGACTTTGGCATAATCAAATTTTTTCATTTTAAATAATTTTTCTTTTGGTTTGTATCCTCCTTCAATCACTTTAACTTTGAATTTCTTACTTGCTTTAATGATCATTTTTCTTGCAATTTGAACATCCCCCATCCACGAAAACATTTCAAAATATCCGAAGTTTTTTGTAGAAACTTCGTAATTGTATAGTCTTGCTTCTAGTTTGATATTTTGTATCTTTGACTGTTCATTTAACCATCCTACTATTTTTTCCCCATGTCCTTTCTCAACTCCAAATGTTTCTGAATTTGCCATCTCTTTTTATTTATAATTTTAATCCGTAATAATCATTTTCAAATGACTGATAAACTAAAATATTGATTAATTTCTAAAATTTTATGCTTACAATTGATTGTAAAGAAGTAGCATCTATTCAAAATGAATTACTAGTTTACGTTGCAGATAAAGTTGAAGCGATCCCAACTTTAAAGAATCGTCAATTTACTCTGTCTACTTTTGACGATGATGCTATTTTGGATGTTGAATTAGTTATATCTGCAATTAAGGAATATTTTGATTCCATCCACGAGGGTTCTAACTTTGCTGTAATTTCAAATAATAATTTTATTAACATTACATCTATTTCTGGGAAAGTAATTGAGAGGGATGCTCAAAAACCACATGATAACATGTTTTCATGCACTCATTGTGGATTTATGACTAAATACCAAGTTGAACTTAATGTTCACATGAGAATTCATTACATGTAATTAATTTTAGAATTCAACAAGAAATTTAATTATTACACAATACGAATTAATCTAACCTTCTTGTATGACATGTTCTATGCTGATGTTATAATTCATAGATTTGTTAATCAATTTAGAAAAAATATTCTTACAATTTGAATACATTTTTTTAACTCATTTTTTTATTTTATTTTATGAATAAAAAAGGTGTAATCTTAGGTATGCTTGCAATTTCTATAATTATTGTAATTATTGCATCTATGTCTTCATCGCCTGATGACTCATTTGATGTTGATATGACTAGAACTCATGGAAGTATTTCTACTGCACTAGGATCTCCTATTTTGGGTGATCCTCTAGCTCCGATTACTATTGTTGAATTTGGTGATTATCAATGCCATCAATGCTACAATTGGTTTCATGATACCAAGCCTATGATTATGCGTGATTATATTGAAACTGGAAAAGCAAATTTAGTTTTTGTTGACTTTGCATTTTTAGGTAAAGATTCACCAAAAGCAGCTCAGGCAACCTATTGTGCAGATGATCAAAATATGTATTGGGAATATCATGACTCTCTATACGCCTCACAAGAATCTAAAATTGACAATGGATGGGCAAGTTCTGAAAGATTGAAAGCTTTTGCATTTAATTTGAATCTTGATATGACTTTATTTGATGAATGCCTTGATTCTGAAAAATATTCTAAACGTGTTCAGTATAATTCTCAACAAGCACGAGATAACGGTGTCCGTGGCACTCCTGGTTTCTTTATAGTTGATTCTGATTATAATCAAACACAAATTGGTGGGGCACAACCGTTTTCTGTATTCCAGAAAATTTTGGATTCCATGATCTAAATGATTGAAATCTTTAAAGCTGTTTTTTCTAATTTTAAATTTTTAATCTTATCATTGGTAATTTTTTCATCTATGTTGACGATTTTATTACTAATCTCTGAATTTATTTTTTTAGAACCCTATTTTGTGACTCATATTCCTTCTGGAAGTGAATTGGGATTTATTTTAATTGTAGTGCTTTCTGGATTATCTGCATTGGTAATTCCTATGAATCTATTTAGAATAATTAATTTTAAAAATTCAAAACAAAAAATGAGCGGAAGTATATTTGGTACTATTGTGGGTTCTGCTGCAGGTGCATGCAGCTGTGGCCCTATTGGATTTGCCATCATCTCCACTTTTGGCTCAGTTGGTGCAACTGCCACTGCATTTCTAACCAATTATGAAATCCCAATTCGAATAATTGCTATTGGAATTCTTGCAATTACTTATTTTACAACGATCAAATCTCTTAAATCTGAATGTAAAGTCCAGTTTTAGTTTTAATGGATTAGAAATTACCACTTAGGTAAATTTTTGTAACCTTGGAATGTATCATCAAGTCAATATATTATTGATTGTGACAATAATTTTTGTTCCAATTCGTCCAAGCCGAAGAAATTCAGATCCTGATGAAATAGACGATTCTGAAGACTGATTTCTATTCCTATTTTATCTTAAAATTATTGAAAATTTATTATTGCGTTCAGATATTTATTTAGCATTTTTGGATTGTTTTGTATGCAAAATTGGAATCTTTTCGTTGCTATTTTTATTATTTCTAGCCCTATTCTTTTTGCAATGATCGCATTTCCTGATTCTATTGCTTGGAGCTGGAATGAAGGTCGGGGTGGTTACTTTTTTGCATTAGTTTTTGTTGTTGCTGAATTAATTGGTTTGAAAATTGTTATTTCTAAAAAACGATTATTTTCTGTAATTCCTATTGCATTATTAACAATTTCATATTTAGTTTCCTTAGAATATGGTTTAAGAGAATTTCTTATTGAATCTGCCACATACTTTGATGTGCAATTAATTTATTCTTGGACTTGGATGTGGGATTTTATTGTTATGGCAATTTTCATTGTTGTTGGTTTAACTATT
>JACNFV010000027.1 GCA_014384445.1 Candidatus Nitrosopumilus sp.
GATGGAAGAATGGTCAAGGCCATTAGAACCGGAGTTAATGTTCTGGATTTTAGGCATTGGCCCACCACAGTCTGAATCAAAAGTTATTGGAATCTAATATATTTGATACAAAATGAATTTAACTAAAGATGGCAATGATTGTGGTTCAAGCAGAAGTTAATTCCACAGTAGAGAAAGTATGGGAAGTTATTTCAGATATAGACAATGAACCAAGATTTTGGAAAGGGACCAAAGAAGTAAAGACATTATCTAAAGAAGGAGACGTCATCAAGAGAGAGATTACAATTGCATTTAGAGATCAAAAATGTCTACAAGAAATTCAATTAAAACCTAAAGAAGAAATCAAAGCAACATTCACAAAAGGAATACTAGAGGGAACAAAAATTATCACATTAATTCCTAAAAATAATACAGTGATTTTGGAAACAACATGGGATATTAAATTATCAGGAAAGATGAATATGTTTACCGCGATAATAAAAAATCACATTAAAAGTGGAACAGAGCAAGCCATGAAAAGCATTAAAGAAGAAATCGAGAAATAGATCATGGAATTAATTATAGATATAATCATTTATGCAGTTACAGCAATTTTAATTGGAATTTGTGGAGCATGGATATATCTAATTAAATCAATGATTGAAACATTCACATTAACACCATACTTGGATAAATTTGAAAATACAAATAATTTAACGCCCAAAGTTTCAATTATTCTTCCTGCAAGAAATGAAGAAAAATATCTAGCAAAATGTTTAGATTCTTTAATTGAACAGGATTATCAAAATTATGAGATCATAGTAATCGATGATTCATCAGAAGATTCAACAGGAAAAATAATTGCAGAGTATGCAAAGAAAAATTCTAAAGTCATACATGTTTCAGCAAATTCAAAACCAGAGGGATGGATGGGTAAGAATTGGGCATGTATGGAAGGATATAGGCAAGCAACAGGAGAACTACTGTTATTTACAGATGCAGACACAAAGCATTCAAAGCAAGTAATTTCATTGTCAGTTTCACATCTACTTAGTTTAAAATTAGATGCATTGTCAGCAATTCCAAGATTACTTACATTTGATTTTTTAACCAAAGTGTCACTGCCAATGATTTCAACATTTTTGCATACAAGATTTTCGGCAATTAATGTAAACAATCCAAAGAAAAAAGCAGCATACTTTTTTGGAAGTTTTTTTATCATTACAAAAAAAACATATGAGCAAGTAGGAATGCACGAAGGAGTTAAGCATGAAATAATTGAAGACGGGGCATTAGGTAAAAAAGTAAAAGAGGCGGGACATAAAATGAGAATTGTTAGAGGGGATCATCTCATAGACGCAGTATGGGCAAGAGATTCAAGTACACTATGGCATGCGCTAAAAAGATTAATGATTCCACTTTATTTGCAAAGTGAAAAAATTGCCATTGGGAGTTTTTTTGCAGTATTATTTTTATTATTCATTCCATTTCCAGTATTTGCGATTGTAAATTTTATTCCAACAGAGTCATTTCCCACAAAAATACTATATGTTTCAGCAGCAGTTGCATCAGGATTAATCTACACAGGAGCTGTAATTGAAGTAAAAATGGGATTGAAATTAAAACTCATTCATGCTCTATGTGCACCGCTTGGAGGGTTAGTAGTAAGTTTAGGATTTCTTACAGGGCTGATTCAAGCTAAAGGTACATCATCAGTGTCATGGAGAGGAAGAAGTTATTCATTGAAAGACCATACACAAAGTTCTCTTAGTATATAGAAAAACAAGTAATACCTTTACATAGAAATGAAAAAGTAACGACCTTGTGGACAAATCAGGCATATTTGTAGGCGCGACGGTAGGAAGCATCAGCGTATTAATCATATTTACAGCATTATTCATCATACCAGCAGAACCAGATCAAACTACAATACAGATGCAAAATGAAATAGATGAAATTAACAACATAATTTTAACAAAATCAAAAACACTGTCACTAATTGAAATTTTTGAAAAATCTGAGCCAGGGGTTGTCAGAGTCAACATACAAAGAAATCAAACAGAAAATGAAACTGGGGGGGTAGGTTCAGGATTTGTATTTGATAAACAAGGTCACATAATCACAAATGAACATGTAATCAAAGATGCAACAAAAATAGTTGTAACATTTTTAGATGGTAGATCATACAGTGCAGAAATTATCGGAGTTGATGAATATACAGACATAGGAGTAATCAAAGTTAATGCAGATTTAAAATTATTAAATCCACTGTCACTTGGAGATTCATCTAATCTGCAAGTAGGAGAACCGATAACTGCGATTGGCAATCCATTTGGATTATCGGGCTCTATGACATCGGGAATTATCAGTCAAATGGGAAGACTACTTCCATCAAATTCAGGATACTCAATCCCAGATGTAATTCAAACAGATGCAGCCATTAATCCAGGAAATTCAGGAGGACCATTATTGAATATGAGGGGAGAGATTGTAGGAATAAACACGGCAATACAGTCAACAACAGGTGAGTTTACAGGAGTAGGATTTGCAATACCATCACAAACAGTTGCAAAAATTGTGCCAACTTTGATCAGTGATGGAGAATACAAACATCCGTGGATTGGAATTTCAGGAACAGACATTGATTTGGAGATGGCAAATGTAATGGAATTAGATAACACGTTAGGATTTTTAGTTATTACAGTAGTAGAAGATAGTCCAGCATCAGATGCAGGCCTAATCGGATCAAATAAAATGATAGAAGTAGAAGGTAGGAAATACTCCATAGGAGGAGACATAATTGTCTCAGTAGACGGAATAGATGTTAGAAAAATAGACGACATCCTGATACACCTTCAAAGAGGAAAAGCAGTTGGCGATGAAATGGTTTTAGAGGTTTTAAGAGATGGCAGAACAACAAACATTACAATTGTACTTCAAGAAAGACCAAATCAATAAAAAAAAGGATACAAGCATAAATACATCCACTAAAAAATTATTTCGATGACTAATCTGATATTAAAATCTGAGATCCTCAACAATGTCTTAGAAAACAAACCCATTACTCGTCAAGAGATTATAGATATTTATCAAAATTCAATAAAAAACTCAAACGACCTCTTTCTAACTGCACAAAATTTAAGACTAAAAAATAAAAATAATTCAGTTACATTTTCAAAAAAAGCATTTTTCAATATTGTTAATCTTTGTAAGGATACTTGTTCATATTGCACATACAAGGCAGAACCAGGAGAAGAAAAAATTTCATTGATGTCAAAGCAACAAATTAAAGATTTGTTGGAATTATCAAAAAAATACAAATGTGTTGAAGCACTTTTTGTAACAGGGGAACAGCCAGAACAGAAATATCCAGAAGCACGAGAGTGGCTTAAAGAAAATGGATTCAAGTCAACTTCAGAATATCTAGTACATTCATCAGAAACGGCATTAGAACTAGGACTATTCCCACATACAAATGCCGGAAATTTGAACTTTGAAGAAATGAAAGAACTCAAAAAAACAAATGTGTCAATGGGGATTATGCTAGAAAACGTTAGTGAAAGATTAACAAAAAAAGGAATGCCGCATTATTTGGCTGCAAGTAAAAAACCACAAACCAGATTAAAGATTTTAGAAAATTCAGGAAAATTAGGAATTCCAATGACCACAGGAATCTTAGTTGGGATTGGTGAAACGATAGAAGAAATCATAGACTCAATATTGGCAATTAAAGTATTACATGAAAAATATAAAAACATTCAAGAAGTGATTTTACAAAATTTTCAGCCAAAACCAGATACAATAATGAAAGACACGCCATCAGCAAATGAAGAGTATTTTAAAAAAATTGTAGCATTGACAAGGATCATAATACCGCAAATGAATATACAAATTCCACCAAATCTATCTCCAAGATCATATCAAAGTTTCTTACAACTAGGGATCAATGATTGGGGAGGAATTTCGCCACTAACACCAGATTTTGTGAATCCTGAATTTTCTTGGCCAGAAATTAACAAAGTTGAAGAAAATTCAAAAAAAGCAGGGTTTGATTTAAAATGCAGGTTTCCAGTATACCCAGAATTCTTTTCTTTTATTAGTAAAAAGTTAAGAGATAAAATAGCAGTGATTGAAAACGAAGAAGGGTACGTAAAAGAGGAATATTGGAAATGACAAATAATATAGAATCCCTGTTTAGAAATGCAGACCCAATAGTAACAGAAATTTTAAACAAAGCACTATCAGAAAAAGAAATATCGGCTAAAGAAGGAATAGATCTATACAAAACAAAAGGAATTGAGTTTCATCTGGTAGGGTTAGTGGCAAATGAATTACGAAAAAGAAGAGTAGGCAATACAGTATCCTATGTAGTTAATAGAAATATCAATTTTACAAACGTGTGCATTAAGCAATGCGGATTTTGTGCATTTAGTAGAGATTTTAGAGAAGAAGAAGGGTATTTTCTACCAACAGAAGAAATTGTACGTAGAGCAAAAGAAGCTTATAGCTTGGGTGCAACAGAAGTTTGCATTCAAGCAGGATTACCCCCAGACATGAAAGGAGATTTGTATGAAAGTATTTGCAGAGAAATTAAAAAAGAAATTCCAGATATCCATATTCATGGATTTTCACCTGAGGAAATTCTTTACGGAGCAACTAGATCAAATGTTTCAATTATAGAATTTTTAAAAAGAATGAAGGAGGCAGGGGTGAATACACTACCAGGAACATCTGCAGAAATTTTGGATCAAAAACTAAGGGATAAAATTTCTCCAGGAAGAATCACAGTAAAAGAATGGGAAGAAGTTATCAAGGGAGCCCACAAGATGGGAATAACTACAACATCTACTATGATGTTTGGTCATCTAGAAACACTTGAAGAAAGAGTAAACCATATTGTAAAATTAAGAGAAATTCAAAAAGAGACAGGGGGGTTTACTGAATTTGTCCCATTAAATTTTGTCCACACAGAAGCACCAATGTACAAACATCAACTACATGAAGGAATACAGCAAGGCGGAAGTGGAAATGATGTTTTACTCACACATGCAATTGCAAGAATCATGTTCAATAATTCAATAGACAATATTCAAATGTCATGGGTAAAGGAAGGTCAAAAAATGTCACAACTATTACTAATGTGGGGAGCAAATGATTTTGGCGGGACATTAATGAATGAAAGCATATCGACATCAGCAGGTTCAGAGCATGGGCAATTGATAAGACCAAAAGAAATAAGACGAATGGCACGGGAAATAGGAAGAATTCCAGCTGAAAGAAATACACAGTATAAAATATTAAAAAAGTTTGAAGCAGGAGATGAATCTGAAGAAGGATTAGACAAGATTACAGATTATTCACAATTTGGATCATATGCAGAATTAATTAAAATTAATGAATTCAGATACAAAAATCCAAGAGAAAAATAATTGTCAGCCTTAGAGAGGGCGCTAACTCATTCAAACAATATAGAAATAGACGAGTGTGAAGTTGTTGTTGTTAAAAAAAATATCACAACAGTAAGAATCACAGATTCAG
>JACNFV010000026.1 GCA_014384445.1 Candidatus Nitrosopumilus sp.
CAATTGGAAATACTTGATAAATAATATCAACAACTTCACCAGTTACAATTTCTACGGTTACGGACAAATTAACTTCCTCGTATCCTTTTGCATCAGGATCATCCATGTTTTGTTCTTTCCAACGGTAGGTAGCGTAAATTCTATCAGCGTACATGTCCATTTCAAATGCTTTTTTCAAACCATCATGGATGGATTTTAGTTCTACTGGATCTTCAAGTTTAATCGGTAATCGGTATAATCCAAGTTTAAAACCATGTAAAGGATAAACGCCACGTTTTGCAGTTGAGGCCTCCATAGACCATACTCGATCTTTTAAAAGTAAAGACATCTGTTTTTTGTAATTAGAATTTAGTTAAAAAGGTTATCAGTCTTCATCTTGAGGACAAGTAAGTTCTCGTAGTTCAGTGTATTTCTTATCCATAGCATCTGCATGAATTAAAACTGCAGATAAATCATAGGTATCTTTAGAAAAATACCAGCGAATTGGGACCCAATGTCCAATTCCATCCATGTCATGAATCATACCTTTATCAGATTTAACCTGTAATTTTTCATCAACAGATGTTTCCTTAATTTCAAGTCCACGCTTAGTTTTATCCTCAAGTATTAGATCAGTACCAGCATCTTTGATAAAATAGAAAGAACCTTTCTCAAGAATTGGAAGGTCTAAAAGCAATTTATTTTTCCACAGGATTTCCGATCATGTTACCCCATTCAGTCCAGGAACCATCATAGTTTCTAACCTTAGGATATCCAAGCAGGTATTTCAAAACAAACCAACTGTGTGATGAACGCTCACCAATTCTACAATAACAAATAACATCCTTATCTGGAGTTACACCTTTTGGGACATAATTTTGCTTTAATTCTTCAACTCCCTTGAATGTGCCGTCAGCATCATTAATTGCAGTTGCCCACGGAATATTATTTGCGTCAGGAATATGTCCACCTCTTTGTGCATGCTCCATCGGATATTCAGGAGGAGCTGTAATTGTACCAGAAAATTCTGCAGGAGATCTTACATCAACCATAACAGTATCCTCTTTTCCAATTCCTCTACTCACATCAGATAGATATGCACGTAAGCCCTCATCAGGTGGTTGTGCAATGTATTGTGTTGATGAAATTTGCGGTTCATCAATTGTGTAATCACGATTTTCTAATTCCCATTTTTTTCTTCCACCGTCCATAATTTTTAAATTTTCATGACCATAAATTTTAAAAACCCAGAAAACAAAAGCTGCAAACCAGTTATTAAAATCGCCATAAAGAATAACTTCAGTATCAGCAGTGATTCCATTTTTAGACATTAATGCCTCAAATTCTTTTTTACTAATTATATCTCGAGTTACAGGATCATTGATATCACGTTTCCACCAAATCAAACTTGCACCGTTGATGTGGCCTTTTTGATATCCATTAACAGGATCATAATCAACTTCAACTAATTTTCTATTTGCATTAGGAGGGTTTTGAGACAACCATTCAGTATTGACTAAAACTTCAGGATGTGCGTAACTCATGATATAACGACTGTTCATTCATACTTATTTGTTTTTACAAATGAGCCTAAAAATATCATTTTTATGTAAACATAATTCAAAGAAGCATACTTGAAACTAGAAAATGTTGCCATTGTAAGTAAAGTTGGAAATAAAGATTCAGAAAGTGCAGCAAGAGATGTTGCAAAAAAAATACTTAAAACAAAAGCAACAGTATACACAATTTCACCAGTTAATGTAGAAGGTGCAAAACAAATGGAAACACTTGAAGAAATAAAAAATGTGCAATTAGATTTAGTAATTACGTTAGGAGGAGACGGAACAACACTCAGAGTTTTCCGAAATTTAAAAAATGAAACACCAATTTTAACAATTAATGTTGGAGGCAATAGAGGCATCTTAGCAGAAATTACCATTGAAGAAATTGATGAAGCAATAAAAGATATCTTAGAAAATAACTTTTTCCTAGATAAAAGAACTAGAGTAACAGCATCGTGCGGAGGAAAAGAATTTCCGCCTGCATTAAATGAAATTTATATCAGCAGGGCAAACTTAACTAAAACTGCAGAAATTGAAATTAAATTTCAAAACGACACAGTAAAACAAAAAATGGATGGAGTGATTATTGCAACACCAAGTGGATCAACAGGTCATTCATTTTCATTAGGAGGTCCAATATTACACGAAAGTTTGGATGTTTTAATCATCACACCAGTTGCACCGGTTTACAGATTACCATCATTAGTGGTTCCAGATGAAAAAATTGAAGTCATCGCTTCTCAAGATTGTAACATAGCAATAGACGCACAAGTTGTAAAATCTGTAGGGTATGAAGAGTCAATAATTATTAAAAAATACAAAAGTCCAGCAGTCTTCATTAGATTGAAAAAAAGAGGGTTAAGACAAATGAGCAAACTTGGATTTTAGAATTTTAGACGCTAGCGCATTTTATGCAGGAGTGCCATTTAGATCATCTGAAGAATGCTACACAACACCTCTGGTTTATGATGAAATACAGCACATTAAGAAAAATCATGATGCACTTGGAACATTGCTTGAAACAAACAGGCTGAAAATTAGAGAACCGGACGAGCAACACACACAGGATGCAATTAAAGCAGCAAAAGAAACAGGAGATTTCCCACAACTATCAAAACAAGATATTTCAATTATCGCATTAGGAATAGAAACAAATGGGCAAATAATTACAGATGATTTTGCAATTTCAAATGTGGGTAAAAATTTAGGATTAAACATTGCACCAATCATGACAAAAGGAATTAAGGATGTAGGAAAATGGATCCACTACTGTCCAGGATGTAAAGCAAGTTATCAAGGTGGAAAAGAATGCTCTATTTGCGGTACTGCATTGAAAAGAAAACTAATCAAAAAATAATTATAAAAAAATTATTGCGGTGAGATATAAAATACAATACTAACATTGGTTGTAATCTCTTCATCACCAGACATAATTGGTGCAGACTTCATAGAAGATTCTGCAAATCCATCAAAAGATGCACGCATTGGACTGTCATAGTAAGGCATCACATTATCATGTATCACTACAGATTTTACTCCAACAATTTTTTGGTTTAATGGAGCAAGTGCTTTTTCAGCTTTTTGAGTTGCATCGTTTATCGCATTAGCAATCAAGTCATCACCAATTGTTTGTGATTTATCATCAGATAATTCAAATGAAATGTTATCAACGCGATTAGCTCCTGAAGAAACTGCTGCATCAATAATATCTCCAGCAGAATTAATTTTATCAGTTTGAATTAACAAAATGTTTGAAACACGATATCCATTTAGAATTTGTTGCCAATTTCCATTAGAGTCTTTTATGCTGTCATATATCGGGTAAATTGAGAAATTTGATGTTTGAATTTCATCTTCAGAAATTCCAGAATTAGTTAATGCAGAAATTACAGAGTTTAGAGAATCAGAATTTTGAGATAAAGAATCATTAGCAGTTTTGGCTTCAGATTCAACTCCAAGTACAATCACTAACAAGTTAGGATTTGAAGATGCCGTAGCACTACCAGAAACAGAAATTGTTTGTTCAGAAGGATCATATTTTTTCAACCATTCATAGATTAATTCTTCAGGAATTTCATCTTCAACAACTTGAGATTCAACTTGATTCTCACTCTGAGTTAAAGTTACAGCAAATGCCAATACAAATACAACACCGAGTACAACTGCGATATTTACACGATTATCCATAAATTTCCTTAAAAGGGATACTATAAAAATTCTTGAAACAATATTGCGGTAATAGTTATGTCAGTGTCTTTTGGTTACTTTCTTTTTGAAGTTTATTTTTTGTAGTCAACATATTTTTAATTTTTTTTGCACGAGATTCACCCAACCCTTCAACTTTTGCCAATTCAGAAGTAGTTGCTGAAAAAACTTTCAACGGAGTACCAAATTTCTCAAGCATTCTGACTGCAAATTTTTCACCTATTCCAGGTAAACTGCAAAGTGTTGACAATTGCTGAGTTTCTAAATTAGATGATTTTTTAATTTTTTTCAAATAAGGTCCTTTAGGACCATCTTTTTTGGAACAGAGTGCAACTAGTAATTTAGCAGTATGAGATGCACTAGGAGTAGGAATTATAGGAATTTTAAATTCAAGTGTAACTCTAGAGAGAGCCCCATAGAAAACTAGAGGGTTATCAGTAATTTCTTCAATTTCATCAACGTTACCTTCAACCAAAACAATAGGGTGTTCAAAATTTTCTTTGAGTCTAGTACATTGATCATAAAGTCGTCCATCAAAAACAGAGGCCATCAAATCTTTGATACTTTTTCTTTCAACAATAGTTTCAGGTGCAACAATATAATCACCGATAGGAAGTGTTTTCATTTCAACTCCCATTCCAATAGATTTGAGTAAATCAGGAATTCCACTTTTTCGTTCTCGTTCATCTACAATAATTCGAAGATGGTCTAATTTCACAAATACCATTTGTAATTAATTACTAATATCTTATTTGAAAGAATCTAGAGAAATTATTTTCTAGGATTATCAGGTGTAGTGGTTGTAGGTGGAGGAGGCGTAGCGCCACTTTTCATCATTTCAGTAATTTTTGCTTCTTGTTCTTTGAGAGATTCCTTTACACGAGTTTCTTGTTTCTCAAGAACAGTTGATCTAGTTTTAGCCAATTCAACTTTTTCCTCCAATTCATCAACTAGTGTTTTTTTATTAGATTTAATTAAAATAGTTCCAGCTTGTTTAAAGACAGAATCATCATCAGCAACTTTCTTTAGTTCTTCAAGTGCTTTTTCAGTTTCTGCTTTTTCCATTTCAAGGTGTTGTCTTTGAGTAACAATAGATTGTAAATTTTGTTGAGATTGTTGTAATTTCATAATTTGTTCTTGGAGCCATGGTGGCATTTGTGGAGAAGACATGTCTATTTACAAATTTCATCGGATTATATCTTTACCGATTGAATTGAATCATAACTGGCTTGAATGAGTCGAAGAGTAGAATTCAAATTTGCTCTAAGATGGGTAATTTGATCAGTTTCAACAGAAATCACTAATTTTTGATTTAATTTTATTTTGGTTTTAACTGGATTTTCGGGATAAAACTCGTTATCAGCATTTACAGAATCATAAATTGCAGTTGTTTTGTCTTTAGCATCTACGGTGATTTTTGCACTATAGTTTAATGTCATATGCAGTTCCAGCTACTTTATAATTACATTTTTTACAAGACCAGATTCCTACAGCATCTCTGCCAAATGTTTGGGAACCACATTCTGGACAATTTCTTTTTTGTTTTAATGTAAAGTGAACTTTTGTGTATTGTTTTCTAAGTTTAATTCCATAACGAGCACCTAAACCCTTTAGAGATTTCTTTGCTTTAGCCATTTTATTGACTCTCCTGTTGAGCTAATTTTAATTGTTCTCT
>JACNFV010000071.1 GCA_014384445.1 Candidatus Nitrosopumilus sp.
TTTTTGCAGCCATCTGGCTACCATGAATATTATTAATGTGAACTTTAAGATCCATCAGATAGGTTAAATTTCTACAGCCTTGTTAACATTGTCTTCAATTAAAAAGCTCCAATGCTGCTCATCTTCAATTTTAAAATTTTTACTGTTAAGTGAGATTACTTTTTCTTCAAGACATTCATGTTGAATTGAACCATTTTCTTTTAATTTCACTAATTTCCATTTGTATCTACTTTGTTGTAATTTACATACACAAACTGCCCATTTTGCATCAGAATCAATTCTAGGCATACCTACAACTTCAGCAATTTCTTCAATACCAAGTTGTTTTTCTTCGCAAAATTGTTTCTTACAAACAGCGCATCGCCATACATCAACGGAACCAATAGTTCTTTCATCCACGTTGATGTTTATAACACCAAAATATGTAATCTGAGGATTATCACAACATTTGTAAACTTCAGGAGTTTTTGGTTGTTCTTCATCAGATTTACCTAGAGTTTTTTCAGTATCACTCGAAGGTTTTGTTGAAGATGTATCAGAATTGCTCAATGTTGTTCACCAATTATTAGCATTATTTAGTTCTTGCATCATCATAGGGTTGTTCTAAAATTACACCTATACTGTCAACAATTTTATTTCGCTTAAATTCAATATTCTCACGTTCACACATTTTTCGATACATGTTGACTGCAGTAAACCTAGGATGCATTGCCTCAAATTCAGTTTCAGAAATATCAATAAAACCACCAAGAGTCATAAGATCAGTAGCAGTTTTTTCAGCAGTTGCAGATGAGATTTTTAATTTTTCTGCAATTTGAACAGCAGACATTTTTCCATACCAAGTAACTAACAAAAAAGTTTTAGCTTGAATTGGGGTTAACCTTATTTCAGAAATTAGATCATTTTCAAGTTTGGAAGAATCCATTATTTTTTAAATAAAATAACAACTACATAAAACATATGAGTAAATGAGTTATTTTTTAACCAAAATCTTTTTTGAAATTTTCAAAGCAAATCCCATAGCAATAAAATGTACAACGCCACCTACAATGGCAGCAGTAATCAAATTATCAAGAATAACCCAACTTACTAAAAATGCAATAATTGATGGAACAGTTAGAATTACAGCCATTATAGTTCCTCTCAACGCAATTTCACTAATGTTGAGTTTAGATTTTGTCGTATCAGACAACAGGGTTATTTTCAGAAATGGTAATAAAAATCAAAGATACTTTATATTTGGTAAACGTGAATTTGTATTGTTTGTCAAGTTACAAAAAAACATATTCAAATGAGCAGTCATTAAATTTTGTAATACCAATAATCGTTATTTTATTTTTAGGAATAATATACACAATGACTCAAAGGGCAGATTCAGGATATGTGAGTTTTATTTTAATCGGTGGAGCAGCGATTACAATGGTCTACTGGATTAAAATTATTAAAAAAATGGCAAACGATCAAAAACCTGTAACATACGAGCAATCAAAAGAACAAGAAACAAAGAATTGGGTGTATGATCTAATCAAAGGAGAAGGGGAGTATGTATTCGTAGCAGAAGTTCCAGGACCGGAAGACAAAATTTCTGTCAGACTGGTAGACGGTACACTATATGTTCGTGGAACAAATGGGTTTTCAAAAGAGGTACCAATTGAAGGCGTAAATGAAATGCAAATACAGGATTTCAAATATAGAAACGGCGTACTGACATTAAGAATAAAATAACTAAAGACTTTTTGCTAATTCTAATTTTTGAGGCAAATACTTGTCAGTAATATTTGTAAGACCATATTTTGAAAAGGCTTCCAGTTCAGCTTTTCTCTTTAATTTTAAAAACACATCAAGCTCCTTTTTCCAAATTCCATCTTGATATCTAGGATCTTTTTGTAAATCATAACATCGCTTAATATCAGATTCAGTCATAGGAATTGTAGGTAATTTGTATTTTTCAATATCAGTAGCCCATACTCCAACCCATTTTGCATCTGGAACTGTTAATTCTCTAAGGTGTGCAGCATTAGCTGATCCAGATTTAATTACCATTGCGATATGTTCCCCATACACATCACCATCAGTAAGACAGATGACAGGTAATTTCATTTCATCATGAAGTCTTTTCAATAAAGTTCTAGTAGAACGCGGAGCTTGTCCCCCAGTATTAAGAATAATTGATTTGAATTTTTTATCAACTTGCTCTTCAACAAACCTTGTAAAAAGACCACCCTTCTCAATTGCAATCACAATTTCAGCACTTGTACTAACTAATTCAGCAGTAGTCAAACTAGGACCTATAGAATATCCATCAGGGTGATTAGCCAAATTCATAGTTTTTCCCTCATAACCAGGAATAGTATATTCAATGTTCAAATCACCAAAAATAGAACTTCTCTCCTCAGGGAAAATATGAAAATCCTCTCGAGCTCTAGAAGTAACAGCTTCTAAATCTACGATAATATTATCAGATTCAGATTGATCCTCAAATTCAACAGCAAAAGCCTGTGAAGAATAATAGACATCTCTCAAAGTAGATGATTTTCGTTCAGTGGTTAATCGATTTGCAAAAAATGCCAACCACATTAATTGCGTAAATGATCTTAATTGTGCAGAATTTCTAGAACTTCTTAAAGCAGCATTATTACCTAAAATGTATTGTCGAAGTTGTTTATCATAGACAATATTACCAACAGACCTACTAGGAATAGAGAATTTTGGGAATTGACCATTATCTAAATCATCATAAATTTTTGCACCGTGAGTTTTTAATATTTCAAGAATAAGTTTTTGTTTATCGTCTGCTTTTTTACTTCTAGACTTAATTTTCTTTTCTTGTTCTTTTTTAGTTATTTTCAATTTCATTCTCCTCTTTTATTGCTTTTTTATTTTCAGACTCAATTTCAGTTTGTAACATTTTCTTATAATTAGGTTCTTTTTTCTTTCCAGATAATTCTGTACAAAATTCAGCAATCATCGGAATATATTTTGCGTAAAGATTAGCTCTCTTTTTTGCCATTTCAGCTTGACCACGCTTAGACATGAAAGAGGATAATTTTCTAGATAAAAATTGCAATGCCAATCTTAATTCTCGTTCTATCTCTTGTCTATCAGCAACATTTTCTTTTCCTGCAGTTTTGTATGGAATTCTTGTTGAGCATATGTGAGAAACAATGATGAATGGAGGCTCTCCTTTTACTTTGTATCGACCCCAATCAGTGTCATTGACAACTTTAAGAACTACATCACTGCCCTCATCATAGAGCAATGGAATTCTATTGGCATATCGATAAACATGAGGGCCACCAGATTTTATATCACCACCATAGGCTATGCCCATTTCAATAATGAAAGGGAATCCAGAATATGCAGAAGCTGGACGTTGAACCACAGCAACAAAATCAGGATTAAAGAATTTTTTTATTCCTTTTTCCAATGGTTCTGCACCTAAAGGAGCCAAACAACTGGAGTCAGGGGCCATGAAATCTTCAAATTTTTGAAGGGCATCACTAAGATTGACAAGTTCCTGATTAGTCAAAGTACCCATTCTTTTTTCAGGCTTGAATTTTGCAAATTCTGCAAACTTTACTGCAGTTGTAGGGCCTATACGTTGAAATCTTTTTGTCAAAAATGTGGTGAGCGGTTCGCCCTGAACAGTATTTGTCAATTGTTTATAATATTCACTTTCAGGATCCATGTCAACAGATTTTGATTGAGAGTCTCCAAAGTCCCAGTAAAATAATTTTTTATTTGGCATGTCAATATCTTCAATTTTAATTTTATTGAGTTTCTCAAAATCCATTTTTAAAAAGGACATCAAAGCTATTACAACTCTAACTTGGCGCGGAAGTGTTTTCCATTTCTTTTTTGCCTTGTCCATTATGGATGTAAAACTAAGTTTTTTTACAGACAAACCCAAGTCTTTTCTAACTTTTTCAATCATCGCATCATCAATTGTCGGAATTTCAAATTGAGATTCAACAATCATTCGGCGTATACGTTCAACATCAATTCCATGCGGATGCGGTCTAATGATAGTTGGAGGTGCAGGAATTTCTTTTACAAATCTAGGATGACTAAATTTTTGATTTTTAGGATCATCAAAAGTTATTGAAGCATATGGCGTAATTAAAGAAGTTTCATAAACATAATCTCGAATTTTATTGCCTGCTTTAGAATAATCACCCTCCAAACAAATACTTACAGTAAGACCTGTTTTGGAAATTTCTTTAGTTGTGTGTTTTACAATTACAGGTTTATTTTTTTGAATATCCAACAATATTTCAAATTGATTTTGAATTTTACCATCAGAAGAACTTTTTACAAGTACAGGCTTATTTGTCGTAATTTGTCCATATAGAATTGCCATTGTCGCACCCAATCCAAACATTCCTCGAGCCTGTTTAAGTCCAAATTTAGAACCATACAGTACAGTTCCAAAAGCAAGTGGAATGTGTTCGGCATCTATTCCAGGACCGTTGTCTTTTACAGTCAAAATATAGGGTTTAGGATCAGGTTTGTCAGGGTCAACTGCTTTAATTGTAAGATGAACATCAGGAAGGATTCCTTTTTGATCACATGCATCTAATGCATTCTCAACAAATTCACGAACAGCAGTATACAAAGATCGTGTAGGATTACTAAATCCAGCTAAATCACGATTACTATAAAAAAATTCACTAGGAGATATTTGATTAAATTTTTCCTTAATAGAGGACATCTTGATTTTCCCACAATAACATTTTTTCTTGTTTTGTTCTTCTGTTTGCAGATTCTAATTTATCATAAACTGCACCATGCATACCTCCACTAGAAATAGCACATATTGCATCAACTGCTAATTTTAATTTATTTGAATTTCCAATAATTGAAACAGTTCTGCCATAAACTGAAATATGCGTACTAGTTAGATTTTCCATATTTATTCTCGCTCTACCTGCATTTCCAATGATCCTCCCTTTTATCCTTTCAACATTTGCATTGGATTTTCCAGCAAACTCTCTAATATCAATAACATGCAATATGTTTTCATCTTCTAACAAAGTCATCGCATTTTCAGGAGAAAAACCGCGTCCAATCGCACTAACAATTTCCATTGCTTTGAATGGCTGCATTTTTTCAATAGAACCAATCGATTTTATAAAAACTTCTCCATTGTCACCGTCAATATCAATTGAAACATAACATGCTTCCTCAATCTTGGATTTAACATTACCAGATTTTCCAATTAAAGCGCCAATTCTATCACTAGGTATACGAATTAATTTTTCAAAGCTCATTTACAATATCCTCAAATATGCCAGTAGACTCCTCAACAATCATTCCTCTTTTTTTAAAGAATCGTATAATGTTATTAATGTCTCTTTTAAGAAATTCTTTAGAATTTGGATGTCTAAGATCAACTGCAGAACCTA
>JACNFV010000160.1 GCA_014384445.1 Candidatus Nitrosopumilus sp.
CAATTGCAAATACTGCAGTATCATTAGTAATACATGAATTTTTAGATTCACATCCGGACGTAAAAGATATTGAGAAAACCACTATTGATGCCAAAGTAACAATGAAGCATTTTGAAGAGGCAGTAAAGAAAGTTAGAGAACAAAAAGATCTCAAGTTGGGTGAAAAACTAGTCGCTTCCTATTACAGATAGTTTTAATAAAATAACAAATCTAATTCTCATAAATGTCAGAATATACAGGATATAATGGAAATTCATTACTATTTCTTAAAACAAATAAAATTCTAGTTGGAGATTCTGTAAAAGTTTTCGCAGATATTACATATTCAGGAATAGTGATGCCAAGATACGAACACAGTGACGACAAACATATTGTTTTAAAATTAAAAAGCGGATACAACATTGGTTTAGAAATAGAAAAAATTAAAAAAATAGAAAAAAACCCACATGTAGAAAAAAATATTCAACAAAATAAAGAAATTAAAAATAATGAAAATTTGCCAAATATTCTATTATTGTCAACTGGAGGTACAATTGCAAGTAAAATTGATTATAGAACAGGTGCAGTTACACCAGTATTAACAGCTGAGGAATTAAATTCATCAGTTCCAGAACTTGCTAAAATAGCAAACATTGACACAAAAGTACTATTTTCAGAATATTCTGAAAATATTATGCCTGAACATTGGTTAAAAATTGCTGAAACAATAAAACAATATACTGAATCAAACTATTCAGGAATAATTATTGCCCATGGAACAGATACCATGCACTACACATCATCGTATCTATCTTTTTCACTAGCAGGTTTTACAATACCTATAGCATTAGTTGGATCACAGAGATCATCAGATCGTGCATCATCAGATGCAGCATTAAATCTAATTGGGGCAATAAAATTTCTCACTAAATCTAAAACAAATGGAGTCTACATAGCAATGCATCAAGATGAAAATGATGAAGCAATTGCATGTCATATTGGTACACGTGTAAGAAAAAATCACACTAGCAAAAGAGGCGCATTTCAAACAATAGGCAATGATCCAGCATTTTTAGTTGTAAATAATGAAATTCATAAAAATATGAAAACAGATTTTTTTACAGTAAATCAATTTGAACCTAAAATAAAAATAAATGAAAAAGTTGCTCTAGTAAAATATTATCCAGGATATAATCCAGATTTGTTAAAAAATATAATAGATTCAGGACATAAAGCAATAATTTTTGAAGGTACAGGATTAGGACATATTGGAAAAAACATGTATCCGGTAATAAAAATAGCAAACGAAAAAGGAATTTTTATGGGAATGACTTCTCAATGTATAGACGGTAGAGTAAGAATGACAGTTTACGAAAGTGGCAGAGATCTATTAAATTTAGGAATAATACCTCTTGAAAACATGATTCCAGAAATTGCATTAGTGAAAGCAATGTGGGTAACAGGAAATACTGAAAAATATGATGAAATTAAAGAAAAAATGCTTAATGAAATTGCATCAGAATTTACAACATAATGGATAATAATATGGAAAAATTTTCAATAAAAGATGTAGGCGTAAAAGTAGGACTAGAAATTCATCAACAACTTGCAACTAGTAAAAAATTATTTTGTGATTGTACCCCTATTGAGTCAGAGGATTACAGTATTAAATTTCAAAGAAAATTACGAGCTTCTAAAAGTGAATTAGGTGAATTTGATCCTGCAGCATTATTTGAAAGTACAAAATCAAAAACAATCATGTATTATGCAAATCATGAAAGTAGTTGTCTAGTTGAACAAGATGAAGAACCACCACACGAGTTAGATGAGGATGCAAGAAAAATTGCATTAACTATTGCTGCAGCATTGAAATCAAATATTTTTAGTGAAATTTACCCTATGAGAAAAACAGTAATTGACGGTTCCAATACAACTGGGTTTCAGCGTACAATGTTAATTTCACAAGGCGGGTTTTATAATGCAGGAGAAACAAAAATTGGAATTCAATCAATTTGTTTGGAAGAAGATGCTGCAAAAATTTTAGGTGAAGAAGGAAATGTTAGAAAATTTGGATTAGAACGTTTAGGTGTGCCACTAGTTGAAATTGCAACAGACCCTTTTGAAGTAGATTCAACAGAAATTAAAAAAATTGCTTTATCACTAGGAAGAATTTTGAGAAGTACAAAAAAAGTAAAAAGAGGATTAGGATCAATTCGACAAGACGTTAATGTATCAATTAGAGATGGAAAAGGAGTTGTAATTGAGGTTAAGGGCGTACAGCAATTAGATCAATTAGAAAAGGTTGTAGAATATGAAGCAAAAAGACAACACGGAATATTAAAAATTTCAAAAAAAATACAAGAAAGTAATTGGAAATACAACAATCAAGATAAAAAAGATATTACAAAATTATTTACAAAATGTGAATCAAAGATCATTCAAAACGCAATAAAGAAAAATCAGAAAATAATGGCTGTATCTTTTAAAAATATGGCCGGAATGTTTGGATATTCACCTTATGAAGGCATCAGATTAGGAAAAGAAGTAGCTGAATTAGTCAGATTTTTTGGAATTGGCGGAGTTTTTCATTCAGACGAGTTACCAAACTACGGCATAGAAGAATCAGATTTAGAAGAATTGAAGAATTTTTTACAAATTAATGAAAATGATGCATTTTTAATTTTAGCATCTCCTGAGGAAAAAATTCATACAGTAATTGATCAAATTGTTTTAAGAATAGAACATATCAAAAATCAGGGCATACCAATAGATACAAGATTAGCTACTCAGTCAGGTGAAACAAAATTTCTTAGACCAAGACCAGGAGCTGCACGAATGTATCCAGAAACAGACATTCCTCCAATAATCATCAGTAAGGATGAATTGGTAGATGCAGAAAAAAATATTCCAAAATTATGGGACGATTCAATTAAAGAAATAGAAACAAAGTATGAAATGAATCAACAACTTGCAGAACAAATTTTTGATTCTAAATATATTGAATTATTTGAAAATATAATTGAAAAAATTAAAACAAATCCAACATTTGTTGCATCAATTCTTTGCTCAACAATTACAAATTTAGAAAGAAAAGGATTAGATTCAAATTTATTAAAAAATGAATATATTTTCAAATTATTTGAATTATTAGAAAAAGATCAAATTGCAAAAGAATCAATTGAAATAATATTTGAAAATATAATGTCTAAAAAATCAAAAAGCATAGAAGAAGCTATGAAAAATGCTTCAATTGAATCCATTAGCGAAGAAGATGTAGATAAAATTATCAAAGACATAGTAAACAAAAATCAAGAAATTATTAAAAATCAAAAAGAAAGGGCAATGGGACCATTAATGGGAATGGTAATGAAAGAACTAAGAGGTAAAGCCTCAGGTGAGATAATAAATAAACTTCTCTTAAAAAATATTAAAAAGAAATTAGAACAGGATTAATTAAGTGATAAAATGGAATTTAAGGAAATTTATTGTATAACTTGTGACAAAATAATTGGACGCTATAACATAAAATTTTACAATGAAGATAAAATTGCAGAACTAATGAAAACAAGTCATATAACTCACGTTAGAAACGGTCATCAAGTAAACATTAGAAAGTTTACAAGAGATTAATATGATTTAATTTTTTCAATTGCTTCTGAAAGACTTGTAATTCGATCTAAATTATGATTTGAAATATGCATATTCCAAGGTTGTGAGTATAAAATAACTTTTTTATTATTTTCAAGAAATTTTACTGCATTCAAAGGTGAATCATCAATAAAAACATCATAATCTAAATCAGCTTTCATTGGTCCATCAATTACGGATACATAATTATCATATGAAATATCATGAAAATCTAACCAATTTTTTACAAAGGAATCAGTGGAACGTTCTCTAGCAGTTACAATATCTACCTGTCCAAGGGTTGAAAGATTTTTTGTTGTAGATGATAAATTTTCTTCCGTAGGAGGCAAGGATTCCCAATTTTTCCAACAGTAACTTAGTTCAGAATAAAAGTCAAATGGATTTATATCAAATTTTTTCCAAAATTCCCAATCAGTTACTTGATTTTTAGAAATATGTGGACGAATTGAATTACTATAATTTAACCAAGATACTATTACATCAGCAAGTACTCCATCAACATCTAATGCGATTTTCATTTTTATCAATTAATCAGTAGTTTCTTGAAATTCATTTAAAAGATTTTTTTGATGTTTACTGAGTTTTTTAGGAATAGTTACAACCATTCGAATAAACTGATCCCCTGTTCCTCTTGAATTAATATGAGAAACTCCTTTTCCTTTTAATTTAATGATATGATTTGGTTGGCTACCAGAATTAACCTTAACTTTTTCATTTCCTTCTAAAGTGGGGACACTAATTTCACAGCCTAATGCAGCATCAATCATAGAAATATCTTGATCATAGAAAATGTCTTTTCCGTCTCTATGAAAATATCTATGTGGTTGTACTTGAACTCTAATAACTAAGTCTCCATTTACTCCATTTGGAATTTCATTTCCCTCATTAGATACAATGTAATCACCAGAATCAATTCCAGGTGGAATTTGAAAATCAACTTTTTTAGTTCCCTTAACTCGTCCTTGGCCTTTACAATTACTGCATGGCTTTTCTATCATAGAACCTTCACCTCTACAGGTAGGGCATGGTGCAGCAGTAACAAATGAAGCAAAGCCCATATCACGAGTTTGTCTTACTTCTCCCTGGCCGTTACATGTTGCACATGTTTTTTTATTTGTACCAGGTTTGCAACCAGAGCCACTACAATTATCACATTTAATTTGTTTTTGTAAATTAATTTCCATTTTTTTTCCATGTAGTACATCTTCTAATGTTACTGTAGTTTGATAAAGAATATTGGATCCACGTTGTTGTTGATTGAATCCTCCACCGCCTCCGCGACCAAAAATTGATTCAAAAATATCATTGAATCCGCCTCCGCGACCTTGAGAAATATCATCACTACTATATCGACCATCAACTCCAGCATGTCCATGTTGATCATACGTTTGCTTTTTTTCAGAATCTGAAAGAATAGCATATGCCTCAGAGATTTCTGTAAAATGCTCTCCAGCATCTGCAGATTGATTACGATCAGGATGGAATTTTAATGCTAATTTTCGATATTGATTTTTTATTTCATCTGGAGAAGAGGTTTTAGAAACTCCTAAAACTTCATAATAATCACGTTTTGCGCTCATGAGTTATTCCTTCATTATAATTACACTATAAATGATTGAATTGAAAAAATTAGTTAGTTTTTGGTTCATCAGTTGAATCTGATTTATCAGTTGCCCCATCAGCAGTTGCTCCATCAGCGCCTTGTTGTCCATCAGCGCCTTGTTGTCCATCAGCGCCTTGTTGGCCATCAGCGCCTTGTTGTCCATCA
>JACNFV010000135.1 GCA_014384445.1 Candidatus Nitrosopumilus sp.
ATATCAAAACGTACTTGATCATTTCCTTTACCTGAACATCCATGTGCTAATGATGTTACTTTTTCTTTTTTTGCAATTTCTAAAACCTTCTCTGCAATTAATGGTCTTGCAAGAGCTGTTGCTAAGCAATATTTTTTTTGATAAAGTGCATTTGCTTTAATTGCTGGAAATATGTAATCTTTAACAAATTCTTTTTTTGCATCAATATTGTAATGTTTTTTTACTCCTAATTTTTTTGCCTTTGCAGCAATTTTTTTTGCATCATCTCCTTGACCTACATCCACTGTAACTGTAATTACGTCCATGTCGTGTTCTTCTTGTAAATATTTTACAACAACTGAAGTATCTAATCCTCCAGAAAATGCAAGAATTCCTTTTTGAGTCATGAAACACCTTTTGCGTAGTATTTTCGAATTTATCTTTTGTGTTATGCTTGATTTTTTCCTTTTTTTTGAAAAAATCCACGACTAGCTTAAGCTAAAATTCGATGATTATTTAACCGCCAGATATAACGCTGTTTTATGACAATCAAATTGGTATTTTCTGTAATTATTACAGTAATTGTGATAGGTTCTGTTGCTGGAATTATTCTTAACTCTAATCAAAATCTTGGTGAAAATAATCTTCGAATTGCATATTTTCCAAACATTGGACATGTAATCCCTATAGTTGGAATGGAGAAAGGGTTCTTTGTTGAAAAAATTAGTAATGATACTAAAGTCAAAACTAGAATTTTTGATAGTGGTCCGCAAGTAATAGAATCTCTTTTTGCTAACTCTATTGATATTGCATACGTTGGTCCTGGACCTGCCATTAACGGATTTTTAAATTCTGAAAATAATAACATTCAAATTTTATCTGGAGCTGCTAGTGGCGGTGCCAGCTTTATTGTCCATCCAAATTCTGAAATAAACCATGCATCTGATTTTGCAGGAAAAAAAATTGCTGCACCTCAAATTGGAAACACTCAGGATATTTCACTAAGACATTATCTGTCTGAAAATAATTTAAAACCTGCTGAAAAAGGCGGTTCTGTAATTGTATATAATATTGCTAATCCTGACATTTACACTTTATTTGTCAAAGGTGATATTGATGGTGCATGGGTTGCAGAACCTTGGGCAACAATTTTAGAAACTGATCTTGGTGGAAATAGATTATTTTTTGAAGAAGACCTGTGGCCAAATAACCAATTTGCATCTGTATTGTTAATTGCAAATATTGATTATGTTGAAAAAAATCCTGAAATTATTTCAAATTTTTTAATTTCTCATCATGAAACTGTAGATTGGATTAATGATAATCCTGTTGAAACTAGAGATATTTTTAATAGTTTTTTAAAATCTCATCTGGGCCAATCTTTGTCTGATGATATTGTCGATATTTCATTATCTAATCTTGAAATCACTTCTGATCCTGTAATGGATTCTGTTTATTCTTTTGCTGAAAAAGCTAATGTGCTGGGATATTTGGGAAGAAACGGGTATGATTTATCTGAAATTTTTTACACTATTGATTCAAATTCTAACTTTGAGGGGGATACTTAGATGACCAAATTAGAAGCCAAAAATATTGTGAAATATTTTAGCCATGATTCTCATGAACTCAAAGCATTAGGTGGAATTAACCTAAAAATTGAATCTGGTGACTTTGTATGCTTAGTGGGTCCTTCTGGCTGTGGCAAATCTACCTTTTTGCGCATTGTTGCCGGTTTGGAACAACCCGATGAGGGAGAAATCATTTTCGACGGTCATCCTGTCACTGAAACTGGGCCTGAAAGAATTATGGTTTTTCAGGAAGGTGCTTTATTCCCTTGGCTTAAGGTTCAAGATAATGTTGAATTTGGATTAAAGATGGCTGGAATTTCAAAGGAGGAAAGAGCCAAAATCTCTCACAGATATTTGGATATGATGCAATTGACAAAATTTGCTGATTCTTTTACCTATCAACTTTCAACTGGTATGAAACAGAGAGTAGCTATTGCAAGGGCTCTTGTAATGGATCCTGATGTTTTATTGATGGATGAGCCTTTTGCAGCTCTTGATGCACAAACTCGAGATTTACTATTAGTTGAAATGCAATTAATTTGGGAAAAAACTAAAAAAACTATTTTGTTTGTTACTCATAATGTTGTTGAAGCAGCTGTACTTGGAACTAAAGTTGTTGTTTTTAGTAATAGGCCATCAATAATTAAAAAAGAATTTACTAATGATTCTCCTAGACCTAGAACTAGTGATGATGAACCTTTAGTTAAACTTCAACAAGACATCTTACTTGAACTTAGACCTGAGGTAAAGAAAAATTTAGAGTGATTATTATGGCAAAAAATTTTACTCCTCACAGAATTGCATTCTACATTGGAATTGTAGTAGTTTGGCAAGTTATTGCAATGATTGGCATATGGCCCGATAATATTTTTCCATCTCCTTATGAGGTAGCTGAAGATTTGTTTTATGGTGCAATTGATGGTAGTTTGTTTTATGGAATTGCAACAAGTATGTGGAGATTATCTATCGGATTGGCAATTGCAATTTCTGGCGGTATTGTATTGGGAATTTTTATGGCTAGAGTTGAAGTCATTAATCAAACTGTTGGGTCTCTTGTTTTGGGATTGCAATCTATTCCTTCCATAGCTTGGGTCCCATTAGCAATATTGTGGTTTGGTCTAACTGATGGTGGAATTATTTTTGTTACTGTGATTGGCGCAATTTTTGCAGTTACCATTAACACCTATACTGGAGTCAAAAACATCGATCCTCATTTTATTGAGGCTGCCAGAAACATGGGTGCAAAAGGAACTCAATTAATCACTGCTGTGCTAATCCCTGCCGCATTCCCATACATGATTTCTGGATTTAAGCAGGGTTGGGCTTTTGCATGGAGGGGAGTAATTGGTGCTGAGATACTATTTTCATTCTTGGGATTAGGATTTTTACTGAATGCTGGACGTTCTCTAAATGATGTTTCTCAAGTAATTGGAATAATGGTTGTGATAATGATTATAGGTTTGATCATTGACGGAGTAGTTTTCAAAAGATTAGAAACTAAAGTCATGTCTCGTTGGGGTTTAAGATAATTTCATTCTATTTGAAATTTCATAAAATAATCTTTTGTTTTTATCTCTTTTTTATTTGTGCTATTTTTTATAATTATCCAAATTAATTATAATTCACAATCATAACTTTTTATCTTTCAATTTTTACTTCATTTTTAATTTTTAATGAAACAATAAAAGCACATACAATAATCACTATTGCAAAATACATTACTGAAATATAGTCAAAAACATATGCAATACTTCCTGCAACAATTGGTCCAATCACTGTTGCAATTGATAACGTTGAACTAAAAATTCCAGTTGATGTTGAACGTGGATTGTTTTCCATTAGATGAAAGTTTCCTCCGATAAATAAAAATGCCCATGTAGCTCCCACTAGTGACATAAATGGCATTGCCATCCACCATTCTGTTACAAACGATAATCCGACAAATACAAACGTTGTAAATCCAATTCCAATCTTAAATTTTGTAACGTTGGAAAGTTTAATCTTACTTGCCATTATATTCATTAAAATAAATGCTGTCATTGTATTTGCAACATACACTATTGATATGTGATATAGATCTCCTCCCCATCTCTCTATGATCATTATTGGAAGGATTGTCCATACTGCTGCAGCTCCGATATGTCTTAGTAATAGTGATAAAAACAGAAATTTATTTTTTAAAATTACTTGTTTAGTAGTTCCTGGCTCAATTTCTTTTTTTTGTTCTGGATTTGGTAATTTTATTGTAAAAATTAGACCTAGAATAAATGACGCTGCACTGATTATGAAAATTAATTTAAGATCACTTGCAATACCTGCAGCTGCAATACCTGCTAACCATCCTAATGCGTGAAATGATATTACTGTCGCGGCTCTTTTTTTATCTATGTTGGCCTCATATGTATAAGCAATCATTGCAGGAATCATTATTCCGCTTGCAATACCTGCCGCAATTCTAACTAGGAAAAATAATGTAATGTCATCCGCAAAATAATGCAACCCAAATGCTATCGCACATCCTATGAATCCAATTCTGATGAATTTGAGTCTAGTTCCTTTTTTATCTGAGTGTCTTCCAAAATATATCTCTGATAAAATTTGTGCAAAACTAAATGAAGCTATTAGCAAACCAATTTCTAGAATTGAATCCGTTACACCTTGTGCTATTACTGGCATGAATACAAATACTATTGAAATTCCTGCATGTTGAAAAAATGTAGCACTACGAACTAAGTTGTTTACATGTAACTTTGACATAAATATGCATTTTTTTAATTCATCCTAATTTCAACATACATGCCTATTCTGTACTTTTTTGCAAATATTTCTGAAAAGAGTTAAACTATCATGAGTTTTTTTGAAATTAACTTGACTGAAAAAGAATCTTTCTTGAATGCATTAAAAAATAGAATTTTACTTTTTGACGGAGCAATGGGTACTGAAATTCAAAGTTATGATCCTAGCCCTGAAGATTTTCCAAATAATCAGGATGGATTTAATGATGGTCTTATATTGACTCATCCTGATTGGATAAAACAAATTCATAGAAATTATTTGGATGCTGGTTCTGATTGCATTGAGACCAATTCTTTTGGTTCTAATAAAATAAAATTAGATGAATATGGATTTGGTGATCAAACAGTTGATTTTAATAAAAAAATTGCACTGCTTGCATCTGAAGTTTGTGCTGAATATGCTGACACTCCTCGATTTGTAATTGGTTCTATGGGTCCTACTGGTTATTTGCCAAGTTCTGATGATCCTGATTTAGGACAAATACCTCTTGATGAAATTCGCACAGCATTTGAATTACAAGCTGAAGGATTAATTCTTGGCGGTGTTGATGCATTACTGATAGAGACAAGTCAAGATATTTTGGAAGTTAAATTGGCAATTGAAGCATGTCATAATGCTATATCTAAAACTGGCAAAAAGGTTGCAATTATTTCTAATACTACTTTAGATCAATATGGAAAAATGCTACTTGGCACCAATGTTGAATCTGCATACACCACAGTATCTGATATGGGTATTGATCTATTTGGATTAAATTGTTCAACCGGTCCAATTGAAATGAATCCCAGTGTCCAATGGTTGGATGAACAAAATGAACATAATCTTTTGGTGGTTCCAAATGCCGGAATGCCTGAAAATCAAGGCGGAAAAGCAGTTTACAAAATGACTCCTGAAAAAATGGCTGTTGCACTTGGTGATTTTCTTAATCAATACAAAAAAGTTCGAATTATTGGTGGATGTTGTGGTACTAACCCTGATCATATCAAATCTTTAAGAAAAATTATTGACGAAAAAGCCAGTTCTATCAAGGGT
>JACNFV010000099.1 GCA_014384445.1 Candidatus Nitrosopumilus sp.
GCGGAAGAGATGACAGAGGCGGAAGAGATGACAGAGGCGGAAGAGATGACAGAGGTTCAAGATATTCAAGAGATGACAGAAATGGTGGTGATAGAGAACAAACAACTGTAACTTGTTCTGATTGCAATGTTGAATGCACGGTTCCATTTGTTCCAAGAAGCAATAAGCCAGTTTACTGCAGTGATTGTTTTAGAAAATACAAACCAGATGAGCCAAGAGATGACAGAGGCGGAAGAGATGACAGAGGCGGAAGAGATGACAGAGGCGGAAGATCATCATATGGGCGTGATTCATCTAGATCTAGTTCTAGACCAAGTAGAGGAAAAAGTGATAAATTTTTGAGAAAACAAGAAAGTTTCTACTCTGGAGGTTCTGCCAAATTCAATGAATCATTACAGAAAAAACTATATGAAATTTTAGGCGGAAAAAAATGTTCCAGCTGTGGTTCTGATGATGAAAGATCTTTAGGTATTTGTGACGCAAATAATAATCAGATATCTGCTGATACTGGACGTGGTAGTTCTGCAGGTTCATGGGGAAAATATATTTCTGCCCCTGATGCCGCTAAGAAGGAACTTAAAGTATTTTGTTCAAATTGTAATGACTCTGTTAAACCTGCTCCTAAACCTAGAGACGATCGTCCAAAATCTAAAAGAAGTAAATATTTTTCTAGATAATTTTTTATTCTTTGACAATCTCGATAATTGATTTAATCTTTTTTGTTGACACTAAATTATGCTCTTTATCTAATACTGATTGTATGAAATCTGCAAATTTTTCAACACTCTCCTCATCTTTAAGTAAAATACTGTGAGCTGATTTATCTTTCAACGAGATAACCATTTCATTTTTTATGACATTTAAAATTCCAGTAATGTATGTCTCTTTATCCTCTTTTATGAAAATAAAACTCATTAATTTTTGAGCCTCATATTCATCATCACATGTTATGCTGATTTTCATTTGTTTTTTAAAAGAAATTGTTCTATTTGCTGTTTTGCTTTTTCTCGTTTTTCTTGATGTGTTTTAAGAAATTCATTTATTTTTTCAATTAAGATTGCTTTTAGTTCTCCTGAAAGTAATTTTCCTGATTTATAATCTTCATAAATTTTCTTTAATTTAGCATCATCAGGCTCAAAAAATATTCTTAGATATTGATATGATACATCAATATCTGGATTACCTCCAAGTTTTCTATGCTGTTCGATATCTGGTTGTCCACCTGAAAATGCATATTTGTTAATTTTCTTTTTTACGATATCTGGTGTATCTGTTGTGTAAATTGTTCCTTTTTCTTCTGATGCTGACATTTTTCCTCCAGGACCCGTTAATGCTGGAACCATGATGTTGTGAATTAATGCGGGTTTTTGTTTTCCAATTTTTTGTGCAATATCCCTTGTTAATCTAAAGTGTGGATCTTGATCTACTCCTAAAGGTATCAAAACTGGTTTATCTTCTATAAAGCATGGAGCTGATTGTAATGATGTGTAGAAAATCATTCCAATATTTGTTTCATTGGTGAATCCAAATGTTGCTTTTGTATTTGAAAAATTAATTTTTTTTGCAACCTGAGCTGCAATTGGATATAATGTTTGAATATTTTTTGTGTTGATTATAATTTTTGTTTTTTCTGGATTAAAACCCAATGCTATGAAGTCTAGGGCATTTTCATATGCATACTTGCTAGTTTCTTCTAAAGTTAAATCTGTTTTTGAATAAAATTTTTCATCATCTGTTAATTGAAAATATAAATTCACATCAAATTTTTCTTGCAACCATTTTGCAAACATCCATGGTACCAAATGACCTATGTGTGTATGTCCTGAAGGCCCTCTTCCCGTATATAGAAAAAATTCTATTCCTTTTTCATAATCTTCTAAAATTCTATTCATTTCTCTATGTGAAAAGAAAATTCCTCTTCTAAGCATAAAATGATCTTCGTTTGTTAAATTTTTCATTTTCTCACGTAATTCTGGTGATATTTTTTCAGTTCCAAACTTTTCAATTAATTTGTCATAATCAATGTCTCCCTCAACATGCCATGGAGTTACAATAAATTCATCAGCTGACATTCAACATGACTTAGGTTAAGGTTTAAAAAGTCTTTTTCGATATTTGATCTATTGTCGCAAGTTTTTCATGATATTGAAAAAAAAATTATCAATTCACTAAAGAAAAATCCAATTCAAACCCCTGAAACACTTGAAAAATCTACTCAACTCTTACCCGATCAAATTAGACGTGGAATTGAATGGCTAAAATTAAAAAATTTGGCTATAGTTGATGAATCAAAATCGAGTACTTTGAGTTTAGGTAAAAATGGTGTTGATTCTTTTGAAAAAGGATTACCTGAACGAAGATTATTAGATTTACTTACAAACGGATCTAGAAAATTATCTGATCTACAAAAAGAATTAGGATTTGTTTTTGGTCCTGCTATGGGATTATCTAGAAAAAATAATTGGATTGAAACTTCTTCTGATGAGATTACTCTTAAAACAATTCCTTCCATCCTCCCTGGTGAAAAAACTCTTCAACAAATTGGAAGTGGAACCTTATCTAAAGATCAAATTGATAAAATTGATTTAAGTGAACTTTTGAAACGACCTGATTTTATAATTGAGAATATTATGACGTCTAAAAAAATTAGTTTAACTGACTCTGCAAAATCTGTAGATGTTTCAAACATTTCTGGAGCAATAGACGTTGAATCTGACGTACCTGAACTCTTTGTTGCAAGAACACATCCATTAAAAGACACCATTGATGAAATACGTGAAATTTTTGTTACACTAGGTTTTTCAGAAATATTTGGAAATATGACTCAGTCTAGTTTTTGGAATTTTGATGCTTTATTCACTCCGCAGGATCATCCTGCAAGAGAATTACAGGATACTTTTTTCTTAGATGATCTTTCTGCTAAAAAAATTGGAACTGCAGAACAAATTAGAAAAGTTTCCGACTCACACAAAAAAAATTGGAGATACCTGTGGGATATCAACGAAGCCCGTAAAATGGTTTTAAGAACTCATACCACTTGTGTCACAATCAAGCATTTAGCTGAAAATAAGCCTGATGAAGCACGAATTTTTTCACTGGGGCGTGTATTTAGAAATGAAAAAGTTAGCTACAAGCATCTTGTTGAATTTAATCAAATAGAAGGTATTGTTGTTGGAAAAGATGCTAATTTGAGAAATTTAATGGGAATTCAAAGAGAATTCTACAAGCGAATTGGAATTACTAAAATCAAATTTTGGCCAACTTTTTTCCCATACACTGAACCATCCCTTCAAACTATGGTCTACAACGAAAAATTAGGAAAATGGATTGAATTATTTGGAATGGGAATTTTTAGACCTGAGGTTACTAAGCCTTTAGGAATCACTAAACCTGTTTTAGCTTGGGGTGGTGGTATTGAAAGAATTGCTATGTTAAAGTATGGTTTAACTGATGTACGAGAGTTTTACAATAATGATTTGGGATGGTTAAGGAGTAATACAAAATGCCAGTAATTGCACTTTCTTATCCTAGACTTCAAAAATTAGTTGGTAAAGTTTCAAAAAAACAAATTTCTGAGTCATTACCATTTCTTGGATTGGATGTAGAATCTGAAGATGAGAAAACTGTTCGAGTTGAATATAGTCCTAATAGACCTGATTATTCTACCGATTTTGGAATTGCACTTGGATTACAAGGATTACTTGGAATCAAAACAGGTGCAATAAAACTTAAAATAAAAAAATCTAACCAATACAAAATTAATGCAGCTCCTTCCGTTTCAAAAATTCGCCCATATGTGACTGGAATAATCGCAAAAAATGGAAAAATTAACGATGATGTTCTTGAACAGCTTATACAAATGCAAGAAGACCTTCATATGGGGATTGGAAGGAAAAGGAAGAAATCTTCCATCGGTATTCATGATTTGAATAAAATTTCTTTTCCTCTACTCTATACCACAACAACTAGAAATCATAAATTTATTCCATTAAATTCTGAAAAGGAACTTTCAATTTCTGAAATTATTAGTGATACTCAAACTGGCAAGGATTATGGTGATCTTATTGGACAATCTAATCAGGTACCAATCATTGTAGACTCACATAAAAAAACAGTTTCTTTTCCCCCAATTATTAATGCTGCAATAACTACTGTAACCACAAAAACTAAAAATCTCTTTGTTGAAGTAACTGGAATCAATAAAGATGATGCTGAAGATATGCTTTCGGTTGTTGCAACTATTTTACAAAGTGCTGGATTTACCTTAGAACATATTCAAATTTTTGGCGCAAAAAATTCTTCACCTAAACTTCAAGAGAAGAAAATGACTGTTAATTCTTCTTTGATTAATCAAACTCTTGGTCTGAATCTTAACACTTCCAAAATTATCGCTTCATTAAAAAAATCTAGACTAGATGCAGTTTCTAGAGGAAAAAATATTGTCTGTACAATACCTGCTTATAGATTTGATATCTTTGGTCCGATGGATTTAGTCGAAGAAGTTGCTTTAGGTTACGGAATTCAAAATTTAGAGCCTACTATTTCTCCATCCCAAACTATTGGTCAAACTAACCCTGTCTCTCTTCAGTTGAAATCTTTAGATCAAACTATGACTGGATTGGGGTTTCTTGAAGCATTGAATTCTAGTTTGAGTAGCAAGCGTGTCTTATATGATATGACTAATAGAGATTCTAAAAAAATTATCTCTGTACTTGATTCAAAAAGCCAAGAACATACCATTTTACGTGATTCTATATTTCCTGGCTTGATTGAAAATCTTTCAAGAAACATACATGAATCTTATCCTCAAAAAATATTTGAAACTGGAAGTATTTTCAATTTAGATAATCCAATATCTGAAAAAACTAATCTTGCTGTTATCAGTGCCCATAAAGATGCAAATTTTACTGAAATTAAATCTGTGTTACAAACTGCATTAAAAATTGGATTTGGAATTCAAATTGAAACTAAAACTGCCATTAATTCTAGTTTTAAAAATGGCCATTGTGCTAATGTTATTTTTAATAAAAATATTATTGGAATTATTGGTGAAATTGATTCTCAAATTATTGATAATTATAAAATTCGTGTACCTGTAGTTGGATTTGAAATTTCGCTTTCTGATTCTATTCTTAAGTCAATTTAGTTACCAATTAAGAAATTAATTTTATTAGTCATTTTCATATTTTTAATGCTTTTTAGTAGGATGTATAATATCATAAAACGCCCAAGAGCAGCCACACAAACGGAATAGGATGACGCTGATCGTAATCGATACCAATGATTTCTAATTCACCCAGGTGTGCTACATTATGGGCAACCCCGGTT
>JACNFV010000181.1 GCA_014384445.1 Candidatus Nitrosopumilus sp.
GTAATGCCTCATCATTCCACCCATACCAGTTAACAGGATTTTCTGCATGTTGAAGTAAGTAGGGACTAGTTTCACGTATGAGGTTATTTTCAACCATTGTTCAATCATTGCCATGTACACTATTTATACAAAATTAGTTCACATGTCTCAAAAAACAACTAACTATTTCCTTTCTTTATCCACATTCTATTGATTTAGTCTCTTGTTGAAAATTCATCAGATGCCCATTATGCGAATTCAATCTAATGATAATTGCTAATTTCACTACATACGGGGTGAGAAGATATTTTTGTCATATTCTCATTACTTCCCACTTATCTTTTTAAAAACAGTCCATCCTAAAAAATATCCCTGAACGCAACTTTACAAATAGGAAATAAAATGATCTGTTTAAAAATTAGATTAATTTCAAGGGTTAGTTAGTTCCAAAGTCACTTAGTGGTAGATCGATAATTCCATTAGCCACTAGGATCATCAATGTTACAGGAATAGAACCAACTAGAATAATTGAACATGCAACCAAGATATCTCTTTTATCCACAATGGTAAAAAATGGAGGCGATATTTATTTTAAAATAATTTTGAACGACTAGTAAATAACACTAATTTGTTACAAAATGAAGAATAACACAAAATAATCTATAACTTAGAATTTAGATTCCAACCAAAACTAATCAAAATGATTAGAACATGTCTATCTAGATTTAAAAATTAACCCCAAATACCTCGACCTTCAGTTATTTCATAAATTCTAACATTGATTCTTTTAAGAAATTTTGATTTTGTTTTATCAGCCTTTTTATCATGACTGTAATCTTTTTTTTTAACTAGTTCTTCTAATCGTGCTAATTGTTCCAAAGATAATTTATCAAATTCGTGTTTAGATGAAGAGATTAAAGATAGTAATTTAACTCGCTCACGATCTTCAGATGTAATATCAGCCATATACAGAATGACGTCATTTTAGAAATAAATATTATCTTAATTACAATATTTAGAAATAAAATCAGTACAGTGTTTTAAATATAATAATGAAAAAGAGGATTTATGGAAAAAATGCGTGCAATGGTACTTTCAGAATGTGCTAAAATTGAAACAAACCCTTTGAAACAAACTAATATTGATAAACATCAAATTGAAAGACCAAATGAAATTTTACTAAAAATAGAAGCATGCGGTGTTTGTCATTCACAACTTCATGGAATTGAAGGAGATTGGAAACATGTTGGAATTCCAGATACATTGCCAATTGTTCCAGGACATGAATTAGTTGGAAAAGTTATTGAAATTGGAAAACATGTTACTAAATTCAAAATAGGAGATAGAGCAGGAATAACGCCATTACTAGAAGCATGTAAAAAATGTCAATATTGTAATGAAGGAAAAGAGTATCTTTGTGAATCATCAAAAATTACAGGAGAGACACTGAAAGGAGGTTACTCAGAATATATCACAGTTATAGAAGATTTTGCAACAAAAGTCCCAGATAATATGAAATCAGAATATGCAGCTCCATTATTTTGTGCAGGAATAACGGCGTACAAAGCAGTAAAAGCTACAGAACCAAAATTAGATAAAAAAATAGGAATATTTGGAATTGGAGGAGTAGGCCACATGGCAATACAGTTTGCCAAAATAGAAAAATGTAAAGTTGTTGCATTTTCAAGAACACAGAATCATCTAGATGTTGCAAAAAGATTAGGCGCGATAGATACAATGGTATTTTCTAAAGATCAAGAAAAGTTTCTAGGCAAAGTAAAAGAAAAACATGGATTGTTAGATGCAGCAATTGTATTCGCTCCAGCAGATATTGTTACAGACACAGCAATAAAATCAGTGAAGAAAGGAGGGATTATTGTAATTGCAACAATAGGGGAGAATCCAGAATTCAACGTATTTGAAGAAAAAACAATTAGAGGTACATTGATAGGATCAACAAAAGACATGGAACAAGTAATCAAGATATGTGATGAAAATAATGTTGAAGTGATTTATGAAATATTTCCTTTAGAGAAAGCAAATGAAGCATTACAGAAATTGAAAAATTCAAAAATAGAGGCACGTGCAGTTTTAATTCCATAGATTTAGAGGCAGGATTAGGAAATCAAAATGAATTGTAAAAAATGTCACCATACAGATGAAGTTCACGTTCCAGATGAAAAAAGTAAGTTAATGATAAAATTAGGAGAATGTAAAATTCCAGGTTGTACATGTAATCAATTTATCAACCCAATACAAGAAATTGATGAAGATTTATTATAATAACTCTCAATAGACTAATTTTTTTAGATTATTCCCAAATCGCTTAATTCTTTTTGTATTTCTGAATCAATTCTAGCACCTGAGCCACATTTACTACACATGCCTGTTTCATTTGGATCCTCAGACAGTTTTTTTTCACATTCCACACATTTGTTGATGCCTTTTTTGAATCCCATATCCCTTAGTAAATTATACAAGTTTTATGTATTTTGTATTAATGAGATATCGTTGTAAGAATTCATATACGAAAAAAAAATACAATAGTCATGGATAAACACAAACCATCAGATGAAATGATTAAAGATTTAGATAATTTATTATCAAAATTAAATGCTATGGAAATTGTTGCATCAGATGAACATCAAAAAAGTTCAGTAAAAGTCATGAGAGCATTAGTGGAAGGGCAAATGCATTCAATTAATGAATTTCAGCATTTAAAAAAAGCAATAGATTTGTTAACATTGCAGTTATTTGATGTGCAAAATAAAGTTAAGAATTAAGTCTAGTGTCGCTTAACCCACAACCAGTACAACGATAAAGATTAGATTTCTCAAGAGTTTTTTCTAAATTCATTTTAGAACCACAACATGCACAAATTATCTTATCAGAATCTACTTTAGGTTCCTCTGAAACTCTTACAACATAATCAGGTTTTGGTTTAACAATATCATCAGAATTACAATGGGGTTTGTATTGAGACAGTATTTTTTGAATTATATTCATTCTTTTTTTATCGCTAGAGTCAAACAATGGTAAAATTGCAAGATGCAAAGATTGTTCAGAACCAGATTGCTTAAGCCAGCATTGAAATTTATCATGATCAGTAAAAAATGATTTATCGTCAGTTTTTTGACAATCGCCAGCATAGATTATATCAAATTTATCCTTGTTTCGAGACAAAATCAAATAAACCAATTTTTCCATTGGAGGGCCCCATTCAGTAATTGGTATGGGACCAAGGAATTCATATTGTAGAATTTGAATACTCAACAAATCTACTTTAAAGTACTCTCTTTTCTTTTTATCGGAAAAAACATACTAGTGTCAAAGATCGAAGACTAAAAGGCAGACTTGAAAAGATTAAATTCAAGGGTTATCGATTCCACATAAATGAAAGATCCTAAAAATATGAGAGGCGTAGGGTATTCTATGATTCTTGTTTCAGCTAGTTTAGTGGCAATTCTAATAATGGGAGTAGCAATAGGCGAGGACGTTTTATTTGCAGATAATATGTCCAGAGACAGTACAGCACATTTCAATGAATGTAAGGCAAAGGATTTCAAAACAGACGGATGTGAGATATACTGGGATAGAATCAATACTGAAATTTCAGGAATATACGTAGATTTAGACAACTAAGTCATACAGATAGTTAAAAAGCTAGAAAGAATTTTTGATATCATTAGCTTGATTTTGATAAATTTTTGCTTGTTCAGTATCTCCAAATTCATTTAGATAGATATCGGCAAGTTGTTGAAATGAGTAGAAATCATTAGGTAAAAGTTGCGATAGTTTTTTTAGACATTCAATTTTTTTTTCAGTCTCAGATATTTCAACATAGTACATGTATAATTTAGTAATAATTTTAGAGTCATTAGGATTTTTTTCTAGTATCTTTTTTAATTCTATTATTTTATTCTCAATTTTTGCAATAGATTCACTATCAGGCACACGTTGTTTTAATTCAATACTTTTTTTGATTTTATCTAGAAAGCCCATAGAAAATGTATAGTAACACTAGAAATTAAGAATATGTATCAAATTAGGAAAGAATTAAATTAAAAAATTAGTATCCATTGGAAAAATCAGACATCATGTTTTTGTCTTTAGTCAATTTATTCATGGCATAAAAAGCACCACCAACAATTCCAGCCTGATAAAAAGTATACAAAAATACACCAGAGGAAGTAGGATCAGATTTTGTAAAACTTAAAACAAGAATAGTAACAAAAACAAAAGTACCAACAGAAGAAACAAGTCTATTTAAAAATCCAGAATCTAATCCTACAATTCTTTTTGTGGCTGCGGCCATTAATCCAATACTCGTGATAATAAGAAAAGTAGCACCGCCGTTTGCCACAACAAAAGTATGCAGCCATGTTAATAATCCATCTTCAAAAATAGAGACTTGAGGCATTACACTTCCTCCGTTAATTGCAAAATTAACAGAACTAAACATACCACCAATTACAAAAAAGAATAAGAATATTTTTACAATAGATCTTTTAATTGGGCTATGAATTTCAGAAGGGTTAACAGCACGCTGCGTGATTTTAGTGCCATAAAGAAATCCTACGGCCATAGCAGGAAGAAACATCAAATTAATTAAAACTGGAGATTTTTCATTAATGGCCTCAATTTGAGGATAAAAAATAAGAAATAAGATTACGGCTAAAAGTGCTGATGATACAAACAGTATCAAACCCAAATATTTGTGATGAGATGATTCAGAATCACCATTCCAGTCGTACACTTCATTGAATCATTAGAAAATCATTAAAAATAGAATCAGAAAATGATTTGCTTAAAGTATCAATTCTGTTTACCCTTTTTAATAGAAATCACATCAGAAAGTTATGGAAAAAACTTATTCAGTAATCGGAATAGGCAGTATTACATTGATTTTTGGGTTAATTTTTCATCTTCAAGGGCAATCAGTGATAGGTCCAGAATCATCTTTCATGTATGCCAATCCAAATTGGGTTACTTATGGAATTGAAATTATGATTGTGGGAACCATAATAATCGGAATAGGGATTATATCAGAAATTTTAAAAATAAAAAAAGCTAAAAACCGGCAGTAAGAGGATCACTAGGCTTCATAATTTCTCGCAATAAAATAGTTGCAAAAGAACCACGAGATAAAGAAAATTCAACATTATTGTTTTCAGATAAATAATCGGAGCAATGAATTGCGGCCTGTCTAAATCCACCCTCACTACTAACTTCTTGCATCTCTTTAATGAAAAAATCTTTAGGGGCAATCTCCT
>JACNFV010000072.1 GCA_014384445.1 Candidatus Nitrosopumilus sp.
TTTTTCTCCTTTTCTAGGATAGTAGAAAATTATTAAAATTCCAATTACTGCAATAGTGGTTCCAAGTACATCATAATTATCAGGCATCACTCCATCAATTAGCCATCCCCAAAAAACAGACATCACAATAAACACACCGCCGTATGCGGCATAGACCCTATGAAAATGAGTTTTTTGAAATGTAGGCACGATTCCATAAAAAAACAATACAAATCCACCCAATGCACCCAACATCCAACTAAAATCATTTCTCAACCACAGCCAAACAAGATACCCACCACCAATTTCTAGAAATCCTGCAATTACAAAAAGGAGTAAAGAAGTTAGGATTGTTTTTGGATACAAGTTAAATCACAATTGTTTTTAGATATAACCATAAAAAGTTGCAGTAAAAATTAATTTTAAAATAATTATTATTCAAAAAGAACGAAAAAATTTAAAAAAACTACGGGTTCTTGTTTAATTTTGATAATAATGCAGCATAAATGAAAGGCAAGATTGTGGTAACTTCTGCATGTAGTGTAGATTGTTTTGCAGTTTGTGTGACTTTTCCCCATGAAATCGCTTCTCTAACTAATGCACCACTTAAACTTCCATCAAATTCTTGTGCAGTTGTAATGTAAAACGCATAATCTAATCCATCGCGATATTGATTCCACCATAGTGTATGATGTTTTGAAATTCCACCACCAATCATGAATGCTCCTGATTTTTCAGCTTTGAAAATTAATCCAGAAAGTAAATCTGCATCTCCAAATAAATTTAATTTAAAATCACCATGTGATTGTGAAAACATCCAAATTTGATTTCCAACTGCACCATCCATAATTCCAGGTACAACTATACTGATATCATTTTTGTAAGCCCAGTAAAGAAAAGAATCTTCACCCAAATGTTTTCCAATCATTTTACATATTTCAGCAGTATTCATCTCTCGAACTCCTGCAGCATATTCTTCTTCTAAAAATGCAGTCATTTTTTCTTCAATAAGTGGACCGTAACTATCCATTGGAACTAATACATTTCCTAATCTGTGAATGTGTTGATTTGCCAATTCCATATCATCCATTGTAAATGAACCTTCATTGTAATGTGAAAAGTGTCTTGCAATATCATGATCTAAAGCTCCGCACGTAGTTAGTCCGACATCAAACCATTTGTTTTTCATCATGTCTTTGATAATTCCTCTCAATCCTGTTGACACGACGGCTCCAACAAAAGATATGAATTTGAGACATTTGTCATCAGAAATCATTTCTGTTAAAATCTCTAAACCATCAGATAAATTTACAGATTCAAATCCTCCAGATTGAGATAATTCTTGAAAGATGTTTTCGATAGAAGTATTGGAATCTATTGTTATATCTTTTACAGGACGACCTACATCAATCATAACAAAAATTTCATCATACATCCTATAAATTTATTTTAAAATAGAAATTTTTTAGAATAATTATGATTTTTACTGCATTTTAGCATATTATTAGGCAGTTTATAATAAAAATAGAGAATTAAGGGACAACATAACAAAATAAATTATACTCCATCAAAATAAGGTTCATCATGAAAGTAGGAGTAGTAGGAGCATCAGGATATGTAGGCGGAGAAACACTTCGTCTTCTTGTAAACCATCCAGAAGTTGAAATCAGCATGGTAACATCAAGACAGCATGTTGGAGAATATTTGCATAGAATTCAACCAAGTTTAAAGGGATTTACAGATCTTACTTTTTCAGAATTAGATTATGAGAAAATAACTGATCAATGTGATGTAGTTTTTACAGCAGTACCACATGGAACTGCAACTGAAATTGTGAAGGCACTCTATGATAGAGGCGTCAAAGTGATTGATTTGAGTGCAGATTATAGATTACATGAACAAGAAGCATATGACAAATGGTATGGTTGGAAACATCCACATCCAGATTATTTACCAAAATCAGTTTTCGGAGTTCCAGAATTACACAGAGAAGAAATTAAAAAAGCGCAGCTTGTTTCTTGTCCAGGATGCATGGCAGTTACTTCAATGCTAGCACTTGCACCACTAATTAAAAATAACATTATAGATACAGAACACATTATTGTTGATTCAAAAATTGGATCCTCTGGGGCAGGTTCTGGTTCAGGTACAGCACATGCAATGCGTGCAGGAGTTATCAGACCATACAAACCAGCAAAGCATAGACACACAGGAGAAATCGAGCAAGAACTAAGTGCAATTGCAGGTGAAAAAATCCGTGTTTCAATGAGTCCGCATGCAGTAGATGTAGTTAGAGGCATTCTATGTACAAATCACACATTTATGAAAAAAGATATCACTGAAAAAGAATTATGGAAAATATATCGCGAAGCATACGGTGATGAGAAATTTATCAGGTTAATTAGAGACAAAAAAGGATTATACAAATTCCCAGATCCAAAATTCCTAGTAGGTTCAAACTTTTGTGACATAGGATTTGACATAGATGAGGATAACAACAGATTAATCGCTTTATCAGCATCAGATAATTTAATGAAAGGTGCAGCAGGTTCTGCTATTCAAAACATGAATGTTATGTGTGGTTTTGATGAAATGAGCGGACTAAGATACACACCATTAACTCCAGTTTAGAAATGATCACAATTAAAATCGGCGGAAGTGTGGTAGACGATTTACATCCATCAACAATTACAGATATTAAAAAAATTGCAGAATCAGAAGGCGTGATAATAGTTCACGGAGGAGGAAAAGAAGTTACAAAGGTTTGTAAGCAATTAGGGAAAGAACCGAAATTTGTAACATCCCCAAGCGGGATTAAGAGTAGATACACAGACAAAGAAACTGCAGAAATTTTTACAATGGTGATGTCAGGTAGAATAAATAAAACGATTGTTCAAATGTTACAAAAAAACGGAATTAATGCAATCGGACTATCAGGAGTTGATGCAAGAATAATAGAAGCAGATAGAAAGAAAAAATTATTGATTGTAAATGAAAAAGGCAGAAAACAAGCAATTGACGGAGGATATACAGGTAAAATTAAAAACGTTAATTCAGAATTTATCAAATCATTACTTAAACAAGGTCTAACACCAGTAATTTCACCAATAGCAATTAGTGAAGAATCAGAATTTCTCAACATAGATGGGGACAGAGCTGCAGCATATGTAGCAGGAAGTGTAGGAAGTGACAAAGTATTATTCATTACAAATGTAGATGGGCTTTTAATGGATGATGAAGTAGTAGCAAAATTGACTTTAGCAGAAGCAAAAGAAATTAGACCAAAAATAGGTCCAGGTATGGAAAAGAAAATCTTAGCATCCACAGAAGCATTAGACATGGGAGTTAAACAAGCATTTATCGCAAACGGTCAAAAAGAAAATCCTGTTTCTTCAGCTATTGCACACGATAATTGTACGGTGATTGAACATGAGTGAAGATCAACATATGGGAAATCTCTATCAGAGGTTTCCAGTTACAATTGAAAGAGGTGTTGGGGCTCATGTTTGGGACATAGAAGGAAAGGAGTACATCGATTGTATGGGAGGATACGGAGTTGCATTAGTTGGACATCAAAATCAAAGAGTTAACAATGCAATCAAAGAACAAGTTGATAAAATAATTACTGTACATAGTTCACTATACAATAAAACAAGAGAAGGATTTTTAAAAAAATTAATCGAAATAGCTCCAAAGGGATTAACACAAGTTCATCTTAACAATAGTGGGGCAGAAGCAGTTGAAGCTGCAATGAAATTTGCAAGAAAGTTTACAGGAAAGAAAGGAATGGTTGCAATGAAAGGATCATACCATGGAAAATCATTTGGGGCATTATCATTAACGTTTAATCCAAAATATAGAAAAGCATTTGCACCATTAGTTGAAAAAGTTTCTTTTGCATCATTTGGAGATATGGATTCACTTCGTTCCGTAATTGATGAAGATACAGCATTCATTATTTTAGAACCTATTCAGGGAGAAAGCGGAATAGTTGTTGCACCGGATGGATTCTTACAAGAAGTAAGAAAACTATGTGATGAAAAAGGAATTCTGCTAGTTTTTGACGAAATACAAGCAGGTCTAGGAAGAACAGGTCGATTATGGGCAGGGGATCATTGGAATACGGTACCAGATATCTTATGCCTTGCAAAAGGAATTGCAGGAGGAGTACCAATGGGTGCAACATTAGTCAGACCAGATATTTTAGCAGCAATAAGCAAAGGAGAGCACTCATCAACATTTGGCGGAAATCCAATATCATGCGCAGCTGGAATTGCAGCATTGACAGCAATTACAGAGGATGGTCTAATTGAAAATTCTAAAAAAATGGGAGAAATGTTCAAAGAAGGATTGGAAAAATTAAAAGAAAAACATACAATGATCAGAGAAATTAGGGGTAAGGGGCTAATGATTGGAATTGAAATGAAATTTGAGGTGAAAGATATTTTGATGGGATTAATTGAAGAAGGTGTTTTGATGCTATATTCAGGAAGAAATATTCTCAGAATATTACCCCCATTAGTGATTACCGAAGGAGATGTAACAAAAGTTTTAGGTGCATTAGATGTTGTAATAACTAAGGAAGAGGAAAAGAAGAATGTTTAAAGATAAAATTGATGAAAAAATTGTAGGGTACCTAAAAGAAGATTCCAGAGAATCATTTGTGGATATTGGAAAAAAATTAAAACTCTCAGAATCAGCAGTGAGAAGACGAGTAAAAAATTTAGTAGATAGTAAAACAATTAATAAATTCACAATAGAACTAGGCGAGGAAAACATCACAAGTGCAATTGTTTTAGTCTCAGTAGATTCTGCAACAGACACATCAAAAGTATCTCTAAAGCTTGTAGGATTAGAAGGAGTAAAAACAGTTTATGAAATTACAGGACAATATGACATTACGACAATAATCAGCGCACCAAATATTGCAGAAATTAATAACACCATAGATGCATTAAGAAAAATCACAGGAGTAGTAGATACCAATACGGTGATTATTTTAAGAAAAGTTATCTAAAACGAGTTTCGGTTTAAAATTTTAATTAAAAACTAATTCAGTATCAATAACAATCATTTCCAACGAAAATAGTACGAATATGTTTATATCATCAATTCAGGTTAACGAATTCAGTAATGAAAGAACCGAATCACTATGCAAATGTCTACAACGGATATGAAAAAAATCCAAAAAAGATTAGAGTGTTAGATAGTACACTAAGAGAAGGCGAACAACATCCAGGAGTTTCTTTTACAAATAAACAAAGAA
>JACNFV010000097.1 GCA_014384445.1 Candidatus Nitrosopumilus sp.
TTCCACCTGGATGATTTGGTGGAACCATAATAGAGTGTTCAATAAGATCTGTTTCCTGAACAGTTCCAATTACATTACCTGGTAAAACGTCATCGCCATTACTTGCAACTGGAACAAAGTGATAGGTCTTAACCATATCAACTGGAGTAGTTGTAATACCTTTACCAATAAAAGAACCAGATGCTTTGGATAACTCTCTTAGCGGTCTTTGAATTCCATCATAAAGTTGTCCAATAATTCCTGGACCTAGTAATACACTGAGTGGGTTTCCAGTTCCAACTACAGGCTCACCTGGTTTTAATCCACTTGTTGACTCATAAACTTGAATAAATGCTACATCTCCGGTTAATCGAATAACTTCACCGACTAATTTTGAATTACCTACTGTGACGGTTTCATACATTTTTGCATCAGCCATTCCGTCAGCTCTAACTGCTGGACCGCTTACCCATACAATTCTACCTTGTGCTGTCATCTTACTCATTCACTCCGAATTTTGAAGCAATCTCTTTCCTAATTAAAGGCTTCAACCGATCGATCTTTGCGTCAATAGTATTGTCAAATTTCATAGATCCAACTTTTGATTCAAGTTTAACACCACCAATACAATCAATGTTTTCAGAAGATAATTCAGAACCTGGAAAACGTGATAGAGCTGATTGAACAGTGTCTCTGTCCTTAGAATTTGTGAATACTTTAACTTCAGTGGTTCCCAAAATTTGTGTTGATTCTTCTAAAATGGAATTGATAAGATTTGCATAATCGCTGTTACGATCAGAATTTGTTATTTGTTCTAATGCTGTTGCAAATACTCGATTAACTGATGATTCTAATGCTAAAAGTTGTTTATTTCTGGCTTCAATATCAGAACCGCCAACGATTTGTTTTTCAATTTTATCTGCCTCTTTTTTACCATCTGCAATAATTTTATCATATTCTGCTTCCAATTTAGAGACAGAATCATCTAGTTTTTGGTGAGAATTGCTCAATTCACCGCTAATATCAGATAAGATGGACTTTTCAGTTTGATTAAGAATTTTATCAATTGTAGCTGTAATGGTAGAATTTGTCAATATCACGCGTGTGATTATAATGGATTTTAATGTTTGGAAAATAAGGGTGGATTCAGAAAGATATTAAAAACTAAGAAAACGTTAATGGATTATCTTGGCAGTAGCGGATCTAAAACTTGGCAGTATAATTTTACCAAGAAGCGACTCTCCAAAGGCCATTTCCAGATTAACAGAATTTGAATGGTTTCATAAAATTGATACTGAAAATGACATAGTCACCCCAGAAATTGATGATTTACTATTAGAGGCTCAAAAAACATACCAATCCATTGATGATGTAGTAAAAGGTCTAGGAGTTCCACCATTGGTAGGAATTCTTGAAATTATGTTCACAGGGAAAAAAATTAACAAGAAAGATTATGAAATTGATGAGATCGAGGACATGGTAAATGAGCTTAAAAAAAGAGCACCATCAATAATTGATGAACCTATCAATCTTTTAGAAGAACAAGCAACTACAAAGCGCTCACTAGAAGAATACACATCACTTAAAGAAACACTTGAAGTTGCAAAAAAGCTAAACATTGATCTTTCAGGATTTGGATTAATGAAATATTTTTACACAAATCTATTTGTTGTCGATTCTAAAGATTATGAAGAAATTAGCAAAACTTTAGAAAATATTACATTTTACAAATATGATCTTGCAAACAAAGAAAAAATAGCAATTCTAGTAATTGCAAGCGTTGAAGATTCTGAGAAAACACTGAAAATACTAAGAGGTTTCAATGCCAATCCATTTTCCATTCCTGAAGGCATGCCCCAAATTCCGGCACAAGCATATTCACTTGCTGAAACTAAAATCAAAGAACTAACAGCAAAGCAATCAGCAAATACAAAACAGATTGCAAAACTTACAAAAAAAATCAGACGTGATATTTTAGCAATTCATGAAGAAGCTCAAGTTGCCAAAGACGTACTTGAAACATTAAGAAAACCAGGCGGAACAAAGAATTTTGCAGTTATTCAAGGATTTATTCCAAGTAAAATGGAGGAGAAATTTAAAAATGCAACTAAACAGTGGATGTCAGTTTCTGAAGATATTGTAGATCCTAAATTAAAAGAACAAATTCCAATTCTATTTGATAACCCAAGATTTGTTAGAACATTTGAAGTAATTACAGAGAGTCAAGGAATTCCAGGAAAAGGAGAGGCAGACCCAACTCCTATGATTGCTTTGATGTGGCCAATTTTCTACGGACTTATGTTTGCAGATTTAGGTCACGGTTTGCTATTAATGGGAATGGGATTATTATTCAAATTAAAAGGACAAGGTACGCTTTCAAGATGGGGAATGTTAATTGCAATCTCAGGAGCTTCTGCAGCTATTGCGGGTGTTGGAGCGGGTGAAGCATTTGGATTCCACTTGGATCACATGGGACCTTTAGAGGGTTTGTTAGAAGAGGGAGGAGCCTTACACTCGATAAGCTGGTTAGTAGGAATTCTTAGTGTTGCCGAATTGACATTTGAACAAGTAATCAATATTCTCAAGGTATCATTATTCATTGGAATTGTACATCTTGTCTGGGCAATGGTTCTACGTGTTAAGAGATTAGCAAAAGAAGGTCACAAGTTTGTAATGTACATGGAAGCAATTCCAAATATCACACTATACGGTGGAATTGTAGTGATAATGATGTGTGCAATTGGTGCAAACTATGATGTTATGAACATGTATTCCAAAATACATACAGAGGCAGTTCCATGGGTTACAATTTTCTTAGGGGATTGGGCTCAAGTTTGGATAATCACAAGAATTTCAGTAATTATAGTAATTGTATCAATGACAATGATGATGATTGGAGGAATCCTACATGCAAAGAGACATCCTGAAGATGGAGGTTCTGCGGCAAATGTTGTAATGGAAGTTTTCCTAGGTAAAACAGTAGAAGCATTAGCTCACACAATTAGTTATGCCAGACTTGGAATTATGTTACTTGTACATGCTGCATTATTGATGACAGTTAACAATGCATTTGGTTCTCTAGGCGGATTTGAATCAGGTGCAGCAATGGCAATGATAATTGGTGGAAACTTGGGTATCATGATGATTGAGGGATTAATTGTATACATCCAATCACTCAGATTGCACTTGTATGAATTCTTTACAAAATGGTATGATGGCGGTTCAGAACCATTTAGACAAGTTAGACCAGAGCTAATCTACAATCAATTTGTTTGGAAGAACAAATAAGAATAGAAAATTATTTTACGGCTTTAATTATTAAACTTGTAATCTTTCTACCGTTAATTTTTTCACCATCCATGTAAGCCCTTTCTTCTAAAACATCAATTTTCTTAAATCCGGCATCCGTAATACATGAAAGATAATTTTCTTTTGTTAATGCGCCATCAATGCATTCACACCATTTTTCTGAGTTTACCTGATCTGCAGATAATTCTTGATCTGTAATTAGATCAGATATCACCATACGTCCGTCATTTTTTAGAATTCGAAATACTTCTTTGAATGCATTTGTTTTGTTTGTTGTCAAATTAATGACACAGTTACTAATTACGGCATCAACTGAATTATCATCTAATGGAATATTTTCTTCAATATCTCCTTTCTTAAATTCAACATTTGGATAATTTCCCTTTTTTGCATTGTCTCGAGCTTTTTCTAACATTTCATCAGTCATGTCAATTCCTATTGCTTTTCCAGAATTCAGAACTTTTCTTGCAGCTAAGAAAATATCAATTCCTGCCCCAGAACCCAAATCAACTACAGTTTCACCTTCTTTTAGATTAGTATGATTAATTGGCGCTCCACAGCCAACACCTAAAATTGCTTCTTGAGGAATTGATTCAAGTTCCTTCTGATCATATCCAATTAATTTTGTCGCATCTATTGGAGAGTCTCCCGAATCACATTCTCCAGGCATACAGCAACAATCAGTATTGCCCGATACCACTATCTTGGAATATTTTTTTTTAATGTCATCTTTAATGGAGTTGTCCATATTTTGAGATGATTACAAAAGCATACTTAAGTTCACTCTATAGGAAGTGCAGTGTTATTTCCCCATTCGCCCCAAGATCCTAAATAGACTTTAACATTTTTGAATCCAAGTTTTTTTAAAACCAAAAAAGAATTAGCGGCTCTGTATGCCCCTTGACAATAAGTGACAATTTCAGAGTCTTTTGGAATATCATACATTTTAGATAATTCATCGTCACTTTTGAAAGTACCATCTTCGCGAAGATTTTGATTCCAATCAATGTTGATGGCATTTGGGATATGACCAGTTTGAGCAGCTCTAACTACAGTACCATCATATTCCGCAGTAGAGCGAGCATCAATAATTTTTAAATTATCTAAATTGTCCCTAATATTTTCAAATCCTGAAATAATATCAGGGTTAATTTTTCCCAAGAATTTTGAAGGTTTGAAATTATTTGCTTTTATTTCCAGTGAAAGATTTTCTTTTTTCCATTTTGTAATTCCACCATCTAGCATAGAGACATTTTGATGAGAAAAATACATCAGCATCCAAACACCCCTTGCTGCAAGCATTCCAGATACAGAATCATAAAAGATGACTCTTTTTTCAGATGCAACACCAAGAAATGACAATAGTTTTGTTGCTTGACTGTTAAAATTTTCAATCCCTTGTTTTGTTGTATCGATCCAATGAAATGCAAATAGATCTAAATGAACAGATCCTGGAATATGATCCTCAGAGTATTCCTTGAAAGATCGAGTGTCAGCTATAATGATATCAGGATCATTAAGAATTGAATTTAATTCAGATGTAGAAATTAACATAGATTTGATAAAAAGTTCAAAGGTAAATTCATTTGGTTTTGATGTAGTAAATTGATTTCAAACTAATAAAAAATAATTTAATGAAAATCCATTACACACAGTGTAAGGATAATAAAATAAAAAGAGAAAAAAAGGTTTTTTTCTATTCGTTTACGTATGCTCTTTCGCCATGCTGTGCCAAATCAAGTCCAATCTCCTCTTCTTTTGGAGTGACTCTGATTCCGCCCGGCCAAACGGCATCCA
>JACNFV010000185.1 GCA_014384445.1 Candidatus Nitrosopumilus sp.
ATTTTCCCAATTAACTATATTAGATGATACAAAGTAGAGAAAATATGAGTCCAGGAATAGGATTGATGAAAAGACGCCTAGAGAAGGAGAAAGACGCAATTGCATTAGCAGTTTCAGGCATTGCAAAAAAATATGATATCAAACCAGAAGATCTCAAGACATTGGAAACAAAGTATCACGATGATGCAGGGGACTGGTATGTTGCATTAGGATGGAATGAGAAAAAGGCAATCATCAGAATGGACTCTGTATTAGGTACAATTACAGAAATTAAAGAAATCCAAGTAGTAAAAAAAATCTAATTAAAAATAATTCTAGTCGTAAATTAGACCAGTCATCGTCATATTTTTCATGACCATTATCTTTATGTTTGTCATGTCCTTTTACTTGTTTTCTTTATGATCTTCTCTTTCATCATTGTTGTGAGATTTCTTGAATGCCTCTTGTTGTTTGATAAGTTAGATGAGATTTGAACAGGACTAATATTTTAAAAAAAATCATCTAAATCTATTCTTTGAGATCTGATGTTCATAAAATAGTCTAAAATAACTAAAAATTATTTTTATTATTATTTTATTTTTTAGGGGTTAACCCCTAAAGTTTTGTCTAATACTATTAGTTATTCAAGTATATTTACATTTAATTTTTTTAAATTAAATACATTTCTAGCTTGTTGTTGTTTTTTAATTTATGAGTAACTTTCATTTGAAAATATATTTACAAAAAATATCTCGGGGGAGATTTAATTGAGTAGAGGTAGGCCAAGCAAAGCAAAACAATTACAGATTGAAAGAAGGTTACGGCCATACTTTGAAAAAATGTTGACAGTATCACTTGCAGCTCGAGAGACAGGGGTTAATCCTAATACTGTAAAAAAATATTATAAAATTTGGTATAATGAAATCATGTCTACAGAACATCCTGACTTTATCAAAAGATCAAAAATCACAATTTCAAATGCCAATATTGCATTAGACAATCAATTATCAAAACTTTACAAACTACAGGCAATGCAAGAAAAACAAATCAAACATAGTATTAAGCAAAATAAAGGAATACCACATCTTGAGAACAATATCTACAAGACAGGTATTTTGTTTGCTGAAAAAATTTCAGAACTAATTCTAAAAAAGACAAATCTCACAACAACCCCTACTGCAGATGTAACACTATCCAATGAAATCAAGGAGTATCTAATCGAAAATGGTACTGCCTAACTATTGGAAAGCAGGGCATGGGAAAATTGCAAAGAATGCGATTAATAAGATAAAGAAAAACCGAGGAAAAAAATCATCATCTCTTCCCATATTGCCATCCAATCCTCTAGGATGGATAGAAAAAGCCAGACCCATAGTTGAGGGAAGGGCTAGGACGTTTCTTCTTGCACCTTTTTGGAGGGACATCTACCTGGATAACTATCATTCAAAGATCATAGTTGGGGGTAGACAGATTTACAAATCTACATACATCACAGACATTCTTGCATGTGAGGCAACATCAACACCTGGAATCCAGGTCGGGTATGTGACATTTAACCAGTCTAATTTGACTGGATTCTCAAAGCAGAAACTTCAGATTGGTACGTTTAGCCAAAATCCTATTCTATCTCAATTTCCGCGCAACAAACTTGGAAATATTGGGGAAATCTCACTAAAAAATGGCAGTACAATATACTGTATGACTGATAATAATCAATACATTCACGTAGAGGGAAAGTCACTAAACCACTGCATTCTAGATGAGGCACAATATCAGGACCTTGCCCATGTAGAAAAAGTAAGGCAGACAATGATGGCAACAAAAGGCAAGTTATCAATTCTTGGATTGGGAGGTGAGTTTGGCTCTCCATATGAAAAATTGTGGAACAACTCTGATCAGCGTGAATGGGTTTGTGAGAATCCCAATTGGCGAGACCTGTTACAATATGACGGCAATGAATTGGTTGAGGATAACTATCTAAAAGATGTGCTTAAGGGTAGATGGGTTCCACAAAAGCCTGAAAATACAATGTACCACGGATATCATATTCCGCAGACAATATTTGCAAGAAACTCACTGACCATTAATGATTCTATAAACAAATATCATACATCTCCATTTTACTCTATAGAATATCAAAAAAAGAACAATTCAAAATCTTTTTTTGCGTCTCATGTGATGGGTGAATTTTACAAATCAGAGAGACGACCAATCACGCCAGAGATGGTACTCTCTTGCATGAATCCTTATAGATATCTTGGACTGATGAATTCATTTGAGATTGCAATGTGGAAAGATGCGATGCAGGATTCCATTACTGTTTCTATGGGAGTTGATTTTGGTTCTGGAAATCCATCAAATACGGTAATTTCCATTTTAATTCACTGGAAAAAGTATGACAGGATTCATCTTGCGTACATTGACAAGCGGCCATCTGAAAATCAGTTAGATCAAGCAGAGTACATCAATGAATTGTTCCGAGCCAGTAAGTGTGATATTGGAGTAGGAGACTTGGGGTATGGCGCAATACAAGTTAAGACAATTCAGGATGGAGGAGCTAATAGAATTTCTGGCAAGTTGTTCCCTGGAGTTGGAAGCGAAAAATTTTATGGATGTCGTAGTATTAGTAATGAAAGCAAGCCAATGCAGATTCACCAGAATAGTGTAGATGAGCATGGAGAAGAAACAGGTAGAATATCAATTGACAAGACATCATCTATACAAAAATTCATTGATCTAATTGGGATGTCAAGTCAGCATCCAAATGGAGAACATCCTAGATCTAAATTTTTAATTCCTTTTTCTGCTGAGAAGGAATATGAGACTGACTGGTTGATATCAGAACTTTGCTCTGTTACACGAAAGGATCTAAACAAGAAAGACATTGATCCTAGAGTAAATGCCAAAAAAGAGTTTAATCATCCAAAGGATTCCATGATGAGTATAATTTATGGACTAGTTGGTCTTGAGCAAAAGCCAGAGTGGTTTTGGATTAGCGCCTAGTATACGGATTACTTTGAGATTTTGATGTTAGTACTAGTTTTATCCTCCTGCCACACAATGCTGTAAATCTTTTGGCAAATGGATCTTTCAAATGGTGCAATGCAAACAAAAAGAAAGAGTTCAGTAGAATTTGCAGCATTGGTACATTTGAAAATTGTTATAATTCATCCATTTGAAGACGGGAATTATAAAAGACTACACACAAGATAGTGGTTAGGACTTGAACAAACGTTCTATGCCGTACCATTAATCTAAATAAAGAATTACAAATATGATGACTGGATCAATTATGAATTTGATCTTAGTTATTCATATAATGTTTATATACTATAGTACGCTATAGTTTACTATGGAATCAATGACATCCATTCAAGTTTCTAAAAACTCAAAGGAAATGTGGAGTGCCCTGAAAAATTACCCTAGTGAATCTTTTGAGGCAATGATAAATCGAATTTTAAAATCTCAAGCTGATGAAGATGCAGAATTACTTACTGACAAAGATATTTTAGAAATTGAACAATCCATTAAAGATGTCAAAAAAGGCAAGTTTAAGACTTTGGAACAAATGAAAACGAAATATGGTCTGTAATGGTTTGGAGTGTAATCTTTACTAGTAAAGCAGAAAGAGATCTTGAAAAATTACCTGATGATATCGCTAAGAGAATCATATTAAGAATAGAAGAGATTGCACAAAATGATCCATATCAACAACTTGACAAGATGATAAATTCGCCTTATTACAAATTTAGGGTAGGGGTTTATAGAGGAATAGTCAACATTGTAAATGACAAGATGATTTTGCAACTAGTTAAAGCAAAACATCGCTCCAAGGCATACAAAAAATAATTTGAAAAATACAATAGATGATTTTGAAATACAGTGTAATTTACCGTTTAATTATAAAATAATAGACTCAAATCAAATGGAAAAAATTGTATAGGGGGGTTTTAATTAATAATTGATTTTAAAAATATCAGACAAAGAATATTTGAGTAGAATAATTTGTTTGAAGACATAATTCTTAAAAATTGAGCCCAGAAAGAAAAGTAATTTGTTTGGAAAAGATAGTTACGAGAGATTTAATTATCTTTAATTATTTTGAAAATATATGACTAGAGCAATCGTCCTTGGAGGCTCACGCGGAATAGGAAAAGCAATTTCAGATGCACTAAAATCAATAGATATTGATGTCTTTGCAGCATCAAAAAAGGATATTGACACATCAAATTTAGACAGTGTAAAAGAATTCTTGAAAAAAAATACTCAAACAGATATCCTAGTCCTAAACACAGGTGGTCCTGCTCCAACACCATTCAAGGTAATCACAGAAGGTGATTGGAAATTATATCACAATCAATTATTTTTAGGGTTTGTTACAATCTTACAAAATATCAAAATTAATGATGGAGGATACATCTTTTTGATTAGTTCTAGCGTAATTAAAGAACCAAATACAAAATTAATAATTTCATCAGCATATCGTGCAGCCTTTTCTGAGATTTTCAAAGTATTAAGCAAGGAATATGCTCAAAATAATATCAGTTGTGTAAACATTGCACCTGGTCCAATTAATACAGATAGAACTCGAGAATTAATTGACAATGTGCAAGAATTTGAGAAAACATTACCTATGAAAAGACTAGGAGAGCCAGAAGAGATTGGAAATTTTATAAAATCAATTATCCAAAATAAAATAAAATATCTTTCAGGTGTTACAATAAATTTTGATGGTGCAAATTCAAACTATATTTTTTAAGATTATTTTTTAAATTCAACATTTGGAGTGTCTGGCTGACCTGCAATTGCAATTAATCCACCTTCACGTAATTGTTGTAATAACTGCATGACTTCTTTTTCAACTTGTTTTCTTTGTAATCCTGTTTGTTGAGCAAATACTTCTACTAGTTCTGTAACTTTACGTTCTCCATTACAAGATTTCCAAAAATCAACAATTGCTTGATTGACCATAAATCCTTGTTCATGTTCATTTGCTAAAACCATAGAGCCATCATCTTGTTGGACTAGTTTTCCAACTCCTTGAGGTAATGCAAGTTCATAGTTAATTGGTGCAGGTGTATTCATTGCAGCACCCATGT
>JACNFV010000020.1 GCA_014384445.1 Candidatus Nitrosopumilus sp.
TGCTTTCAATACAAAAATTTTCTTCACTTAAATTACGAAGAGAAAATTATTTTTTGTGGAAATTGTAGAAATTCTTCGTGAAGCATCGAATCAAATTTATCAAAATGTAAAAGATCTTGCAGGAACAGAAGATGCTGCAGGAGATTTTGGAAGAGGTGCAGGCGGAGATATTTCACGAAACATAGACATTATTGCGGAAAAAACAGTTTTAGATTATCTAAAAAAAATTAATTTTGAATGTGTTGTGTTAGGGGAAGAATGTGGAAGAGTGGAATTATCAGAGAATCCAAAAGGTTACATCATAATGGATGCAATTGATGGTTCGGCTAATGCAGTACGTGGTGTACCGTTTTTTTGTAGTTCGTTAGCATTTGCAACAGAAAATAGACTCAGTTCAATTACAGATGGAGTGATAACAGATTTAACAAATGGTGACATGTATTGGGCTTCAAAAGACAAAGGTGCATTTTTTAATGAAAAACCAATTAAAGTTCAACAAAAAGAACCAATTTACAAAATAGTTGGAATTAACACATCTGGGGGTTCAAATGAATTAATGAAACGAATGTATCCAATATTTCAAAATCATAACCATACAAGACATTTTGGTGCTAATGCATTAGAAATGGCATTATTTGCAAGAGGTGTCATGGATATTTTTATTGACTTTAGAGATAAAATTAGAATTCAGGATATTGCTGCTGGGTGCATCATTGTGAAAGAGGCAGGAGGTTTACTACTAGACGCAGATTTGAATCCGCTAGATGCAGATCTAAGTTATGAGACAAGAGTCTCATTCATTGCCGCAGCAAATCAAAAAATTCTTGATGAAATAATGTCACAAATTAATTAGAATTATACAATTTATCAAATTTTCATAATTATTTTGTAAGAGAAATATATTTAACCAAAGTAACGATAAAGCTCGTTGTATGGTATCTGAAATGAAGGCAAAAGTTGTCTACAGAGAGTTACTAAAAGAAGATCTAGTAATCATACGATTAGTTCCTGAGAACGGAATGCCAGAATATGAAACGGGGCAATTTTTAACAATAGGTCTACCAATTCCAGCAGAAAAAAAAGTAGTTAGAAGAGCATACTCAATTGCATCCCATGCTGAAAATAGAGATTATTTTGAATTTGTAATTAGATGGGTTAGAAAACCACTTCCAGGTCGTGTAACAACTGAATTATTTTATCTTAGTGTTGGAGACGAAGTTACCCTCGGAGATCCAACTGGAGCAGCATTGCTAATTAGCGATAAATTACACAACGGTAAAAAAGACGATAGAAGAGTAATTTGTGTAGGTGGAGGAACAGGTTTAGCTCCATTTGTTGCATTTGCAAAACATTTCCAGGACACCAAGGATAGCAGAGAAGTCATAGTTTTACACGGTGCAAGTTATGTTGATGAATTAAGTTACAAACGTCTTTTAACAGATATGGAATTAGAAAGTGAAAAAAATGGAAGAGATAAATGGAATTTTAGATATAGAGCAGCAATTAGCAGGCCAAAGGAGTTCTTCAATAGATCTTGGAACGGTCATGTTGGTAGAGTTGAATCATTTTTTAAACCAGATAAAAAAACAGGATTGTCACCAATAGAAGAAATGGTAGGAGAGGCATTGACACCAGAGAACACAATTATCTACATTTGTGGATATCAAGGAACAATTGATGGCGTAATTGATCACTTAGATTCTAAAGGTTTTGTTACAGAGCATGAAAAGAAATCCGATGGTAGTTTTGGAATTAAATACGAATCATACGGATAAAAATTATTTTTTGCTCATAGCACTATTAAATTAAAAATATCTTAATTTTTATACGGATATTATTTTCATCAAAATATGCCAAAACTGAAGTGCAATGACTATGGTTTTGAATGTAATTTTCAAGTAGATGGGGAACAAGAAAAAGTAATAGAAGATTTTAGAACACATACTGAAGAAGTTCATGGGATTGATTATTCAAAAGAAGCAGTAATGCAATTCCTACTAAGAAAACAAAAATAAAAAGAAACTAAGCATCTAATCTTTTCATTCTAGCAGACAATACAGGTAATTCCTTTTCAATGATTTTTTCAACTGCAGGAACAATAGTGGATCTATTTTTTACACTTTCTTCATAAATTTCTGCAATTTGATCTCTAAATAATAATTTAATTCCAGGAAGAGCAGTTATTCCTTCATCCACAGTTCTTGGATCAGATAAATCTAAAACCAATGTGCCTTTCTTCTTTTCCTCCATTACAAGTCTAATTCTTTCAAATGTAATTAGGAAATAGTCAGACGTTGTTGCAACAAAAATTATATCATATTTATCAAATGTGGAATACACATCATCAAAAGATATAGGGGTTCCACCCACAATTGTACTAAATCCAGTTGCACGTTCAATACTTCTACTAGTTACATCATAAGAAATTTCTTTTTTATTGAGAGATTTTGCAACTAAAGCAGCTGGATTTCCAGTTCCAATCAATAGTACTTTTTTCTTTGAATCAAGCCCTGTTTTTTCTTCAACCAATTTTACTGCAACGTCTCCAAGAGAAATAATATCTTTTGCAATGCCAGTGGTGTCTCTCATTCGAGTGGATAATCGAATTACACTTTCAAATAATTTATTCAAGATAGTGCCGGATGTGCCTGCAGATTTTGCATGAGCTAATGATTGAACAATTTCATCAAAGACTTCAGGTTTACCAACAACAAATGAATCAATACCTGAACCTAATCGTAAAAGATTAAGATATACATCATCACTTTTGTAAACTTCAATGGTTTGATCAAAGTGATCAATATCAATTTGTTCTAAAGCAGTTAAAGAGATCCAAGTTTCTTTAACTTGATTTAAAATCAGAGTTTTACCTTCAACTCTTCTTGCATCTGGAGAATCAGTAGTTTCAGTGTTACTAACTGTAAAAATTTCAATTCTACTTGCAGTTTGAATAATTATACATTCATCAACTCCCGGAATTTTCTTAAATGCTTCAGCTGCTGCTGCAACATCATTAAAAGCAAATTTAGACAATTCATGAATGGGAACATTTTTGAAAGTTACTCTAGCATTCATTACATCAAAAATTACGTGATTCATATCATCATACCAACCTATGCACTGATTTTATCCCGTCCACCTTTTGCTGTTCGGAAGACATTCATTCCAATATAGAAATTTTCATGTATTGATTCTAAATAGGTAATTTCATTTTCTGTTGCAAGTATTTCTTTTTCAGTTGTTTCAGGATCACTTTTTTGTTTATCAAGTTTAGTTTTTAATTCACCTAAGAAAGAATCAACACCACGTTCATAATTTGAAACACCACCATATTCGGGACTAAGAACATGTTGTGGATTATATTCCGGAGTTTGATCATGAGGCGTTTCAGCTTTTCTTGTAATGGATTCTTGTTCATCTGCAGAAAGTATAGGTCTTGGAAATCTATCTTCTTTTTCTAACCAAAATTCAGGCTCACCCATTTCTCTTCTAAAAATTTCTTCACCCTTTCTCTTGAATGTAAAATCTACTTTTTTAGCAGTGTCTGCTTTAACTTCAGCAGCAATTGCTTTGTATTCTTCATCTGCTGATGCTTCTAATTCTGCTCTGGCAGCATTTGCTTTTTCAAGAGCTATCTGTACTGCTGCCTCTGCATCGGCTAGTGTTTTTGCATTTACTTCTACTTTAGATGCTGCTTCTTGAGCTGCTTTAGATTCTGCATCTATTTTTGCATCTTCAGTTTTTTTAGTATCTTCAACGGAGGATTTTTCAGATACAGAATTTTCAGTAGGTTTTACTTCTACTTCAGACTCTATTTTTTCTTCAGACAACAAATTCACCTGAAATTGCCTGAATTTTAATATTATTGTAGGATGATTTTGGGCATATTCCAAAAATAAAGCAGGTAACGATCACTTTAAAAATAGAAAATAATGGCGCCCTCGGCGGGATTCGAACACGCGTCTCAACCGTGACAGGGTCGAATTCTAGACCGGACTATACTACAAGGGCACTAGTAGTATGAATCAAAATCCTAGATTAAAAGTTTCTGTCATAACCCGTAGATTTGTAAAAGTCTAAATTATACAGGTTCAATATTTTTTTTGTGGGTTTATGGCGCAGCCAGGTAGCGCACCGGACTTTTAATCCGGTTGTCGAGGGTCCGAATCCCTCTAGACCCGCTTTCTACTTTATTCATTAAATGATTTCATCAACTAATTTTTGAAGTTCATTAATGGAAGACTTGACTTTATTGTCTCTTTCAGACATGTTTGATCTCCAAATACTAATTTTCTGAGTTCTATCAGAAATCATTCTTTTTTGCTCATCATACCCAGAAGAACCAAACGATTTTCTATCTTTTAGAGAAGAAACAACACTAGTAGTAGAAATAACCTCAGATACAATTTTAGGATCTACAGTAGTTCCTTCTACAGATTTTTTTATTTCTAAAGCAGTTAACTTTGAAATAGGTTTTTTTGAATTGTGTGCCAATTGGACCAAAACACCTGAAATTTTATGAGTTACTCTAAATGGAATTCCTTCTTGAACTAATTTCTCAGCTATATCCAGGGCAATTAAATTACTAGATTCTGTTACTTTCTTCATTTGTTTTGTATTTACTTTCATAGTTAGAACAATTGATTTTATAATCAATAATGCACTGATGGATGTTTTTGATGTAGACCAGATAGAGGATTTTATTTGTTGCAAGTCACGTCCATATCCTGAAGCTAGACCTTTGATAGTAGTTAAAATCGCAGTAAGATTTCCAATAACTTCTGCAGTCTTACCTCGAGTTAATTCCAAAATATCAGGATTCTTTTTTTGAGGCATTACACTTGAAGGTGATGTAAACTCATCAGATAATTCAATAAAAGAAAATTCAGACGTAGACCAGATAATAAAATCTTCAGAAATTCTACTTAAGTTAGTCATTAAAATTGAAACCATTGCAACATACTCTGCGACAAAATCACGCGTACTAGTTGCATCAAGAGAATTTTCAACAACACCATCAAAGCCCAACATTTTTGCAGTACTATGTCTATCAATTGT
>JACNFV010000090.1 GCA_014384445.1 Candidatus Nitrosopumilus sp.
ATTGAAATTAAAGAAGAGGAAGCAATAGATTCAGGAGCATCATTATTAATTTACAGTATTGATGAAAATTCAATTATTGGAATAGATGGGTTATTTAATAAAAAAACACAAAATTTTGATTTAGATTTTGAGAAATTTATTAATAATTCACTTGGAGTAGATGAAAATTTAGCAGATATGTTGGTAGTACCTGCAAGTTTAGGTATAAACAAAACAACATTGCAAGTAAAAGAAATTACAAAGCATTTAGAAACAAATCTGTTTGTGACATCAAAAATTACTGGTTGTAAATACGGAATTGGAAAAACATCAGGAGGGTTTGAAGTGATTATTCAAGGAGTATCAGACTCCAGCATCAAGTAAAGATGCTAAAAATAGAATTACTAAAGATAAAACTACAGTGATTTCTCCAAGAATAATAATTTTTTTTCTTAATTTTTGAATTTCAGGTTCAGACATTTGATTTGACATAATTTTTTCTTCAACATCTTTACGAATTACTCTAACATGTATTGCATATATGATAATTAATACAATTACAAGTATAATTTTAATAATTAAAAATTGGCCATAACTTGTCTCAAAAAGAATATTTGGTTTACCAAGTATCAAATGAGAATTATACAAGCCAGTTGCCATCATAATAAGTAATGCAGGTACAGCAATTTTGTTAAATCTTTTTCCAACTCTAATCATTATTTGCATTCTTTCTTGAAGAGAGTTCGTCATAGTTTTTAGAAGTGGAGAAAATACAATTCCAATAAAAAGTGAACCACCAACCCATATTGCAGCTGAAACAAGATGAATCCAAGTAAGAATTGCTTGTTCTATTGCAGCCATATCATACTAAATATTATATCAAATATTATGTATTTGGATCTTGATAACGTTTTTACTTGTAGATTAACAGTTGAAACTAGATGGGACTTCAAAGTAAAATTACAGTCTATGCAGCAATAGTTGGTTGTTTGGGTTTAATGGCAGGTATTGTCTACTATGCTAGTTTAGATAATGTATCACTTGAACAAGTTGAAGTTGAATTAACAGATATTGCATTAAGAGAAGCTGGGGAGAGTGAAGCAAAATTTACTCTTACATTTGTTGTAAAAAATTCTAGTGATAAAACATTCGTAGTTCCAGTAATTGAATATCAACTCTATGGTGATGACGTCTTATTAGGTTCTGGAAAATATTCTACAGAAGATGTCGCATTACCTGGAAGAGCACAAATTTTTGGAGGTGCAGAAGTTCCTATAAAAAATACATTTATTCTAAATAAAGATGAAATAAATTCAGAAATTTATCAATCCGTAATAAATAATGAAATAACTAATTTTATTGCTGAAGGTACAATTATCACTCAAAGTACATGGAGTGTTGCTGAAACTGAATTTAGAACAGAAAAATAATAAAAAGTGGGCCTAATGAGATTCGAACTCATGATCACTGCCATGTCGAGGCAGTATCCTAACCAGCTAGACTACAGGCCCATTGAAGTTCAAAGCAAGGTTCAGACATTATTAACGTTTAAGAAAAGAAAGGCTGAATAAAAAGAGAAAATGAGTGTAGATATTGAAAGATGAATTTACTGATGAAGAAAAAAGAGGATTCTATAAGGCAATTTATTCAAGAAGAGATGTCAGATCACATTTTATATCAAAACCAATTGAAGAGGAAAAATTATCAAAAATTCTTCATGCAGCACATCATGCTCCATCTGTAGGCTTTTCTCAACCATGGAATTTCATTTTAATTAAAGATCAAGAAACTAAAAAGAAAATAAAAGAGTCATTTGAAGAAGAGAAAAAACGTTCATCACAGATAGTTGAAGAACCAAAAAAATCAAAATATCTATCATTTAAGCTGGAAGGCATTTTGGAATCTCCTGTTAATCTTTGTGTTACATATGATCCATCAAAATTTGGTCCATTTGTTATAGGCAGATCAAGTATTCCAGAAGCAGGAATATACAGCGTATGTTGTGCAATCCAAAATTTATGGTTATCAGCAAGAGCTGAAGGAATAGGACTTGGTTGGGTAAGTATTCTTTCAAATAAAATTCTAAAAGAAAATCTTGGATTACCAGAACATGTAGTTCCTGTTGCATATCTATGCCTAGGTTATGTTAATGAATTTGCAGATAAACCAGATCTTGAAACTGCAGGTTGGTTACCAAGATTAAATCTAAAAGATGTTGTTTACTATGAAAAATGGGAAGAAAAAGAAAATTTGGATTGGAAAGAAATTCAAAAGATGATTCAAAGTAAATTTGATTAGGCTTAAATAATTTAGAATATTTTTTCTGCTGGGCTTGTAGCGCAGAGTCAATTTTGACGCGTAGCATGGATAGCGCAGTAGCTTCCTAAGTTTCAGGTCGGGGGATCGAAGCCCTCCAAGCCCATTTAATTTTAAAAATTGTAGGGATTAAATACAAAGAAGGAGTTAAAAAATTATGAAAATAGTTGTCATTTCAGCTAGTCCTAGAAAAACTGCAAATACACAGATAATTATGAAATATGTCAATGAGTATACAAAATCAAAAAATTCAGATACAAAATTCATTAATCTTTCAGATGGAGAAATCGAATGTTACAGAGGATTTGATGTAGAGTATAACGAGGCAACTAAAAATGCTGCAAAAGACATTATGGAGGCAGACGTATGGTTAATTGGCTCACCTATCTATAATTCATTTTTTAGTTCTGCATTAAAAAATCTCTTTGAATATGTTGATTATAAAAAAACAGAAGGTAAAGTTGCAGGTATGGCAATTTTAGCTGCTGGAAATATTGGTTTTGTTGATGTTCAAACAGTAATCACACAACTGTTATCATACTTTAGAGTAATTACAAATCCAAAAGCAGTTTATCTGACTACAGAAATATTTGCAGATAATAAAATTTCAGACGAAGATGCTAAAACTAGATTAAAAGAAATGGTTGATGAAACTCTACAAATTGCATCTAAATTACAAAAATAATTTATTCATATTTTTGTAAAAGTCAAATAGTATATCCATAAGATAACAATATTGAATTTAAAAAAAGATCCAACTGAATTGTGTTCATGCAAATGCCATTATGGTGGTGCTGTAAGTTGTCCTGGATGTAAAAAGAATCACGGAACAGTCACTTGTGAGTGTAAAGATTGAAATTATTTTCTTTTAGAGGATAATATTTTCAGATTAGCTAATTCAGATTTCAATGATTCAATTTGAACCAGAGTTTTTAAATTTAAAATTTCTTGATTTAATCTTTCAATTTCACTATCTTTTAGTTCTACAGATGACTTTAGTTCGTTTAATTCTTCTGATAACTCATTTTGAATTTCTTTAATTTCTGAAAGATTGACTTGTTTAGGAACTTCAACTTGAACTGTTTGGGTGTTAGTCAAGCTTTTTTTTTGGTGTACTTCGTGTGCATGAGAATGATTAGTTGCATAATCTGCACTTTTTTGAGATAACCAACAAGTCAGCACCATAAACCATGTAATTGGAACTGACATGATAAAGATGAAATTTAGATCGGGTGCAAAATCAACCATTAGTGGCCAAAGACCAGTTAAAACTAAAGCAAATGCACCGGTTACAATTGTAGCTAAATGATTATATGCATATCCCATAATTAATTTGAAAAATTCATTCTTTATAATAGTAATGCCAATAATTAGAAAATAAAAGGGGTTAAAAAGAAAAATCAGTCGAATTTATTCGTCTTCTTCAGGGGTAGCAGAGACTTTAGGCATATCAGATTGTAAGACTTGGATCTTTTGTAATAATTCAGTTCTTAGATCTCTTGCAACCCTTCTCACTGTAGGTCTTGGAACACCAAGCTCATCAACTACTTTTGTATAGATGTCTTGTTTGTCAGTTACTCCATTGTCAAGATAGGAATTAATTGCTTCTTTAATTATCGTGCTTTGGTTTGTACGACTCAATGTATGTAACTTGTAATTGTTCTATATAACACTATAACTCTAAAACTTAAAAAAAATAATATAAAAAAATTATAAGTTTTCAATAAAAAAAGAATGGAAATAAAGTTGGAATTAAAAATACTTAAAAAATTCATAGAGTATAAAAAAATTTAAATAATTTTACAAGAAGACTTTTATGATATTCCAATATCCAAAAAAATATGAGTACAGTAAATATTGAAACTAATCATGGCAATATTTCATTTGACCTTTTACCTGAACTAGCTCCTGAAACTGTAAGAAATTTTGAAAAATTAGTTAGAGACGGATTCTATAACGGTACACTATTTCATAGAGTGATTCCAGGATTTATGATTCAAGGAGGAGACCCTAATACAAAAACGGATAACAAAGGTTCTTGGGGAATGGGAGGTCCAGGATATAGCATTAAAGCAGAATTTAGTTCAAGATCACACTTACGAGGTATTGTTTCTATGGCCAGATCACAAGATCCTAACAGTGCAGGCTCACAATTCTTCATAGTAACATCAGATAGTGCATTTTTAGATAGAGAGTATACCGTATTTGGACAAGTAAAGGAAGGAATGGACATAGCAGATAAAATTGTAAATGTCCAAAAAGATGGAAATGATTGTCCATTAGATAAAGTCCAAATGGTAAAAGTTACTTTAGAATAAATGAATAATCAAATTTACTTAATTGTATTACTTTTAGCTCTAGTCACAGTAATTCCTACAGCTAGTGCTCAGTTATCCTTAGGAGCAGAAGCAAATCAGGAATTAATTGAAGTGAATTTAAATAAATCAGAAATAGTTAATGTAAAACACGTTATTACTGCTTCAAATATTCCAGTAAACCTAGATTTGTTTGATGGGTTTATTCCAGAAAGTATTACAGTTACAAATGATAATGGAAATGAAAAAGAGTTTGGATTGGCAAATGATGGACAGGGAAATACATCTATAACAATTTTTCCTACAAAGTCAAATACAATTATTAAATATGATTTAGAAGATGCATCTGCACTCTATGAGAATTTGTGGACAGTGAGAGTTGGATACTCTGAAACATTTTCTGTTTTATTTTCTGAAGAAATAGATTTATTTTTTCTCAATAATA